>JAYRUI010000015.1:0-15648 GCA_041919175.1 Rheinheimera sp.
ATAAGTTGAGACTTGTTCACAATATCATCCCCTTCAATTGTTATTATTTTCTACAACCAATATGTATGTACATTTTTGTAATGTCGGCTTTGTTATATCAAGCATCACAAATGCTTGCAAGCACAAATACAATGGACTTCAAAATTTCTTGATGTCCCGCCAGCCCTTGTCACACAAGGGCTGGAACGAAACTGCCCCTAAATTAGCACAGCCTGCGCTTTTGAAAAGCCCCTAAACCACATTTTTTTGGGTTTTTTTAGCTTTTACGCTGGTTTTTTCCACATTTACCACAGACATACGTGCTGTAGGGTCCTGTAACGCCAACTCGAGCACTTCATCAATCCATTTCACCGGACAGATTTCAATGTCGCCTTTCACGTTATCCGGAATGTCTTTTAAATCCCGAACGTTATCATGAGGGATCAACACCCGTTTAATGCCACCACGATGTGCTGCCAATAATTTTTCTTTTAAGCCACCAATTGGTAACACTTCACCACGCAAGGTAATTTCACCTGTCATGGCCACGTCAGCGCGCACCGGATTACCGGTCAGTGCCGACACCAGTGCCGTCACCATGGCAATACCTGCACTTGGACCGTCTTTTGGTGTAGCACCTTCAGGTACGTGAACGTGGATGTCGCGTTTTTCGTAAAAATCTTCATTGATACGCAGCGCTTCAGCACGACTACGAACCACTGTCATCGCAGCCTGAATCGACTCTTTCATCACATCACCCAGCGAACCTGTGTGCGTCAGCTTACCTTTACCCACCACAGCAGCGGCTTCGATGGTTAACAAGTCGCCGCCGACTGAAGTCCAGGCTAGACCTGTCACCTGACCAATACGGTTGCTGTCTTCGGCTTTGCCGTAGTCAAAACGTTGCACACCGAGGAACTCTTCCAGATTGGCCTGATTAATCACCACTTGTTTGCCATTTTTACCCAGCAGAATTTGTTTCACTGCTTTGCGGCATAGTTTAGAAATTTCACGTTCTAAACTGCGTACACCGGCTTCGCGGGTGTAATAACGGATAATACCGACAATGGCGCTGTCCTCAATGGTCAGCTCGTCTTTTTTCAGGCCGTTGCGTTCAATCTGCTTGTTGATTAAATGCTGCTTGGCGATGTTCAGTTTTTCATCTTCGGTATAACCCGACAAACGAATCACTTCCATCCGATCCAGCAATGCTTCCGGAATGTTCAGACTGTTACTGGTGGCAAAAAACATCACATCAGATAAGTCGTAATCAACTTCCAGGTAATGATCACTAAACGCCGAGTTTTGCTCCGGATCCAGCACTTCTAACAAAGCTGCTGCAGGGTCCCCACGGAAGTCAGATGCCATCTTGTCAATTTCATCAAGTAAAAACAGCGGGTTGCGTACACCAACCTTGGCCATTTTCTGAATGATTTTGCCTGGCATAGAGCCAATATAAGTACGGCGGTGACCGCGGATTTCCGCTTCATCACGTACCCCACCTAAAGCCATCCGCACATATTTGCGGCCTGTAGCTTTGGCAACAGATTGACCCAGTGAGGTTTTACCTACACCCGGTGGGCCCACCAGACATAAAATCGGGCCTTTCAGTTTGTTGACCCGCTGCTGCACTGCGAGGTATTCAAGAATACGTTCTTTCACCTTATCCAGGCCATAGTGGTCTGCATTCAGGATTTCTTCGGCCAGCGCCAGATTCTTTTTCACCTTGGAGCGTTGTTTCCAAGGCACCTGAGTTAACCAGTCGATATAAGAGCGCACCACTGTGGCTTCTGCCGACATCGGCGACATCATTTTGAGTTTACTCAGTTCTGCTGTCGCTTTGTTTTTGGCTTCTTCCGGCATTTGGGCAGCGTCAATTTTGCGGTTGATGGCTTCAAATTCGTCCGGCGTATCGTCAAGTTCACCTAATTCACGCTGAATGGCTTTCATCTGCTCGTTGAGATAATACTCACGCTGACTTTTTTCCATCTGCTTTTTGACACGACCACGGATGCGACGCTCAACCTGCAAAATGTCGATTTCGCTTTCCATCATCGCCATCAGGAACTCAAGACGTTCAGTGACGTCGATAATTTCCAGTACCTTTTGTTTGTCTTCCACTTTCAGCGGCATGTGCGCCGCCATAGTGTCGGCAAGGCGCGCAGCGTCGTCGATACCCGACAGTGCTGTTAAGACTTCAGGTGGAATTTTTTTATTGAGTTTGATGTAACCTTCAAACTGATTGACCGCTGAGCGCAGGAATACTTCCTGCTCACGACTGTCCATTTCCGGCGTTGGGATCACTTCCACATTCGCCATAAACAGCTCTTCGGTTTCAGTAAAGTTGGCAAGACGGGCACGACGGCCGCCTTCGACCAACACTTTGACGGTCCCATCCGGCAGCTTTAGCAGCTGTAAAATAGTGGCGACTGTACCAACACGGAATAAATCGGCTTCCACCGGATCGTCCAACGTGGCGTCTTTTTGCGCGACCAGGAAAATTTGTTTTTCGTTGTCCATGGCGGCATCAAGGCATTTAATAGATTTCGCCCGCCCGACAAACAATGGAATAACCATGTGGGGATAGACGACAACGTCACGTAATGCCAGAACCGGCATGTGCAAACGTTCGACTGTTGCTTCTGTCATTTAGTCTCTCTCGAATTAATTACTGCAGGCGTGATTATTGAAGTATATGGGGTCGGCGATTGTCACTTCAATGCACCAACTGAAAAAATGCTTGGAAAACATTAGGCTTTTAAACCCTTGCTGCTTCATTCAGGCAGTTATACGGACAAATCGCTCATTATGTTCACTGGCACTGAGTGTACAAATAAAAATGGCGATTAAAAAAGGAGCCGAAGCTCCTTTTTCTCTGAAGTTGGTTGCTGAAGATGCAACTCCAGCCCCATGCACTTCTCTTGCTTAGTGAGATTCAGCCACGGCTTTTTCCGGATTTTCATAAATCAGGATAGGCTGCGACTCACCGCGGATCACGGTTTCGTCAATCACTACTTTGCTGACATCCTGCATAGAAGGTAAGTCATACATGGTATCGAGCAACACACCTTCAACAATAGAACGCAAACCACGGGCACCGGTTTTACGCTCCATCGCTTTTTGTGCTATGGCTTTGAGGGCGTCTTCACGGAACTCAAGTTCGACATTTTCCATCTGGAATAAAGCCGCAAATTGTTTGACCAGCGCATTTTTTGGCTGACTTAAAATTTGCATTAAAGCCGCTAAATCCAGTTCAGTTAAGGTAGCCAGTACCGGCAGACGACCAATAAATTCTGGAATTAAACCAAATTTTACTAAGTCTTCCGGCTCAACATCACGGAAGCTTTCCGTCAGTGAACGTGTGCCTTCTTTGGCTTTGACTTCGGCACCAAAACCGATGCTGGAGCCTTTGGCACTGCGCTGCTCGATAATTTTATCCAGGCCTGCAAAAGCGCCACCACAGATAAACAGAATTTTTGAAGTATCCACCTGCAAAAATTCCTGCTGCGGGTGTTTACGACCACCTTGTGGTGGTACAGAAGCAACTGTGCCTTCAATCAGTTTCAACAAGGCTTGTTGGACACCTTCACCCGACACGTCACGGGTAATAGATGGGTTTTCTGATTTACGGGAAATTTTGTCAATTTCGTCAATGTACACAATGCCACGCTGGGCTTTTTCGACATCGTAATCGCATTTTTGCAGCAGTTTCTGGATGATGTTTTCTACATCTTCACCCACATAACCTGCTTCGGTTAAGGTGGTGGCATCAGCCATAGTAAATGGCACGTCCAATAAACGGGCTAAAGTTTCGGCCAATAACGTTTTGCCACTGCCGGTCGGGCCAATCAGCAAAATGTTACTTTTGCCAAGCTCAACGTCTTGTTTGTTACCCGCGTTGCGAAGGCGTTTGTAGTGGTTGTACACAGCAACTGCCAATACTTTTTTGGCGTGCTCCTGACCAATCACATAATCATCCAGATGCGCACGGATCTCACGTGGTGTTGGTAACTTATTGCCATCACGTTTTGGCGAAATGTCTTTAATTTCTTCACGGATAATGTCGTTGCATAGGTCAACGCATTCATCACAGATATACACCTGTGGACCTGCGATCAACTTACGCACTTCGTGTTGTGATTTGCCGCAAAAGGAGCAATACAACAGCTTGCTGCTTTTGTCGCCGTCAGTGCGGTGATCAGACATGGAACTACCTCTTTCACAATGCGCCCTTCACTTCCCGGGAAGGACGCCAATCAATTATTTAGCTTCGCGTTTGGTCAATATGGTATCAACCAGACCGTAATCCAAGGCCTGCTGTGCACTTAAGAAATTATCACGTTCAGTGCCGGCAATAATTTCTTCGTACGTTTTACCGGTATGTTCGGCCATCAGACGGTTTAATTTTTCTTTGATGGTCAGAATTTCACGGGCATGGATTTCAAAATCCGTCGCCTGGCCCTGGAACCCACCTAAAGGCTGGTGAATCATCACCCGCGCATTTGGCAGACAATATCTTTTGCCCTTGGTACCGCCAGATAACAAAAACGCGCCCATACTGGCAGCCTGACCAACACATACTGTAGCGATATCACACTTGATATAGCGCATAGTGTCATAAATGGCGAGACCGGCAGTCACTGAGCCACCTGGCGAGTTGATATAGATATAAATGTCTTTTTCCGGATTTTCAGATTCCAGAAACAACAACTGCGCCACTATTAAGTTGGCCATGTGGTCTTCCACCTGACCGGTCAGAAAAATAACCCGCTCTTTCAGTAAGCGTGAATAAATATCAAAAGAACGTTCACCTTTGGCGGTTTGTTCGATGACGATGGGGACTAAGGCATTGACTAAATCATTCATATTACGCTCAAGCACCATAAGCTGGATTCCCTAGGAAAAATATGCGGCAGAAAATAAAATGGCCCGAACACTGCTGCCCGAGCCATTAAAACCGTCTAACTAAGTAAAGTCAATCTTAGTTGGCAGCTTGTGGATTCATGATCTCGTCAAACTTAGCAGCTTGTTCAGTCACTTTAGCCTGAGCCAGTACCAGGTCAATGGCCTGCTCTTCTAAAGCTACATTGCGCATGCCTTGTAACAGCTCTTTGTTGCTGTTGTAGTACTGCACAACTTCAGCCGGATCTTCATAAGCAGAAGCGATGTTGGCGATTAACGCCTGAACGCGGCTGTCATCAACCTGCATATTGTTGGTTTTGATCACTTCACCTAACAGCAGACCTACTTTAACGCGGTCACGGGCCTGGTCAGCAAATAAGGCAGCTGGCAGCTCTGGCAGTTTTTTGGCGTTGACGTTGTTACCAAAACGCTGCAGCGCCTGGCGACGTAATACGTCCACTTCACCTTCGATCAGTGCCTGTGGCACTTCCACTTCGTGAGAAGCTAATAAACCTTTGATAACCTGCTCTTTTACCTTGCCTTTGATAGCCTGGTTCAGTTCACGTTCCATATTTTTACGTACTTCAGCGTGCAGAGCTTCCACAGTGTTTTCAGCTAAACCGAACAGTTTTACGAACGCTTCGTTCACTTCCGGCAGCACCTGAGCTTCTACTGATTGCAGTGTAATAGCAAACTGAGCTGCTTTACCTTTTAAGGCTTCAGCGTGGTATTCAGCTGGGAAAGTTACGTCAATTGTGAACTGCTCGCCGGCTTTTTTGCCTAAGATACCTTCTTCAAAACCCGGGATCATACGGCCCTGGCCTAAATCCAGGCTGAAACCTTCGGCTTTACCACCTTCAAATTCAGCGCCGTCGATTGAACCTACGAAGTCCATTTTAACGCGGTCGCCATTGGCAGCTGCGCCATCTTTGGCAGCCCATGTAGCGTGTTGTTTACGCAGCGTTTCAATCATTTTGGCCATGTCATCAGCAGAAATTTCTACTGTTGGTTTGGTCACTTCAATTTTGGCTAAACCGTCTAACTTCACTTCGGGGTAAACTTCGAAAGTGGCAGTGAATTCTAAATCTTTGCCTTCAGCCAGTTGGCCTGGAGCAAAAGTTGGTGCGCCAGCCGGGTTCAGTTTGTTTGAAACAATGGCCTGATAAAAATGGTTTTGCATCTGACGTGAAGCAACATCTTGCAGCACTGACAGACCAAACATTTTTTTGATAATAGCAACTGGCGCTTTGCCTGGACGGAAACCATCGATACGACGGTTTTTAGCGATTTGGCGCAGTTCTTTTTCTACTTCAGTGCTGATTGCAGCGGCCGGAACCGTGATATTGACACGGCGCTCTAAACCCTGGGTGGTTTCAACAGAAACTTGCATCTTCTTACCTCAAAATCAAAAACGGGCGTGGGGTTTACGCCATCATGCTTAAATCTGGTAGTTTCGCTTCGTCAGCACCTGTCAACCAGATCCATTGTTTAATAGGACGCGGCATTATAGCGAGGCTTTCCCCAGCCGTCGAGCATTTGATTAAAACTCAATATTGACGCGGCTTAGCGCCTTGTTTTTGCTATTTTTCTGCCGTTAAAAACAGCTTATTTCAGCGATGACATTGCTTCACCAGCAACAAGCGGTCTTCCCCTTCACCGTAATAATCTGTTTCGGTTTTTTCACAAAAAAAACCAAATTTCTGATAAAGCGCCAACGCAGGCTGATTGTCCGGTGCGACCGTTAACCAGAGTTGCCGGCACTCTGAAGGCGCGGCTTCAAGCAGTGTTTGCAGCAGTTGTTTGCCAATCCCCATGCCTTGCGCATCCGGTGACACTGCCAATGACAAAATACCAATACGTTCAGGCCCTTGCTGGCCGGGTGCCGCCAGAATGTAACCAAGCAGACTTTGGTCCTGCCAGGCCAGCAATAAAAAGTCAGGCCACAAATCCAGCGCCTGACGGAAAAAAAACGCCGGATACACCACATCCTCAAACACTTGTTGCTCAAGCGTAGCCAGAGCGGGTAAATCCGCTGTTTGCGCTTGCTGAATGACCACATTGGACATAAAAATTCCCGACCTTCTCAAAGCTGTATTCCTGGCGATGGTGCTTTTCAGCAGCCATCCCGCTTCAACAGTTAAAAACATGCAAAACCTTTAAAAACAAAGTGTACCGAATTTCACTGACAGCTTCAGCCAAAAATTCAGTGGAAGCTTTTATCGGGCACACACTGTGAAGATAAGGCTATTTACAGCAAAAAACGCAAACTGTTAAGGTGTCCAAAAGCGGTTCAGGACATGCTGAGTCATGCATATTGATTTAAACGCCGATATTGGTGAAGGTTTTAACGATAACGCTATTATTCCCTGGATATCCTCGGCCAATATCAGTTGTGGTGCCCATGCCGGCACCGAAGCACAAATCCGACTGGCGATTCAAAGCTGTAAAAGCGCCGGTGTTGCTATTGGCGCACATCCTTCTTACCCGGATAAAGCCAACTTTGGCCGCCTGGTGCTGGGAATGCCAGCCGAAGCGCTTGCCGCAAGTTTAAAGGCCCAGCTGCTTTTTTTCAGCGATTTATGCCAGCAAGAAGGCGCAATGATAAGCCATGTTAAAGCACATGGCGCTTTATACAATCAATCGGCCAAAGACCAACAAACGGCAACAATGCTGCTGGATCTTATGCAGGAAATGATGCCGTTGTTGCAGCAACAACAGCCTGCGCCGATAGCGCTGATGGTTTTATCGGGCAGCCTGCTCAGCGATATGGCGCAGCAGCGTGGATTCAGGGTGATCCAGGAAGCTTTTGCCGACCGCGCTTATCAGGCTGACGGCTCGTTAATACCGCGCTCAAAAGACGGCGCTTTGCTTGATGTCGAGGCGGCCATCGCTCAAAGTTTGTGCATTTGCCAACAACAGCCACTGCTGGCTGGCGGCACTGAGCTGAAAATAAAGGCCGACAGTTTGTGTTTGCATGGTGACAGTGCAGAAGCTGTCGCCCTTGCCTCTTTGTTAAACAAAGCGCTCGTATCAGCCGGTGTCAAAATACAGCCAGCAATACAGCCACCAATAGGTCAGAACTAAGATGCCAGCTCCTCATAACAGCCTGGCTGTCATTAACTATTGGCCACTGTGTGGTGTGCTCCTGGTGATCCTTGGTTTTTTGCTGCGTTTTAATCCTGTGCTGGTGGTGATAGTCGCCGGCATCACCACAGGTTTAGCGGCCATGATGCCGGTTCAACACATATTGGCAGCACTTGGTGAAGGCTTTTTAAAAACCCGCACCTTGCCACTGATTTTATTGTTGCCGCTGGCCATTATTGGTCTGGCTGAACGTCATGGTTTAAAACAACAAGCCCAGGCTTTTATTGCGCGGCGTAAAACCACAGGCGTGGGTCAGTTTTTAACTTTATATCTGGCGGCACGTGAAGGCACAGCAGCCGTTGGCCTGACGAGCCTGGGTGGTCATCCGCAGATGGTCAGACCGCTTATCGCCCCGATGTCAGAAGCTATCGCCGAACAGCGCTGGCCCAATATGCCCGACCTGGTGCGGCAAAAACTCCGGGCGATGTCGGCCGCAACCGACAATATAGGGTTGTTTTTTGGTGAAGATATTTTTGTCGCTTTTGGCGCCATAGTGCTGATGCACACTTTTTTGCGGGAGTCCGGCATTGAAACCGATCCGCTGCATATCGCACTTTGGGGCATTCCTACTGCATTGTGTGCTTTTGCCATCCATGCGCTGCGCTTGCGCCAATTTGACAAAACGCTTATCAAACTTCAGCAACAGGCAGCCTTGTCAGGGCAGCATCCGGACATAGATTTACAAGCACAAAGCAAGCAGCAAACCGCAGAAAAGCCGCAGGTGAACTCATGATTTCCTTGCCTTTTTTGTACCTGCTGCTGGGTTTGTTATTGCTCTGGATTGCCGTATTAAGCCTGCTGGACCGCACCTTACCGCGACGTTTTGCCGCGGCGGCATTTTGGTTGTGTTACGCGCTGGTATTTTTAATTGGCGACTATCTGCCGCACCACTGGGTGGGGTTGATGGTGATTCTACTGGCGCTGCTTGCCGGTGGTGGCGCATTAAAAGTCAGCGCACAAAGAGCATTGGCACCAGAGCAACTGGCAAAATCGATGCAAAGGCTTGGCCGCTGGATTTTTCTGCCGCCGCTACTGATCCCACTGCTGACGGTGTTTTCTGTATTGGTTCTGGGGGAGATCAAAGGGGCTGACTGGCAACTGTTAGACAGCAAAAATCTGACGCTGGTGAGCCTGGGGCTGGCTTGTCTAGTCAGTCTTCCGTTGATGATCTGGCTCAGCCGTGAGCATCCGAAACAGGCCGGTTTTGAAGCCAAAAGGCTGACCGAAGCCATGGGCTGGGCGCTGTTATTGCCGCAGTTATTAGCGACTTTAGGCTTGTTGTTTAACCAAGCCGGTGTGGGGACTGCGGTGGCTGCGCTGAGTGAGACTTATCTGGCGACAGATCACAAATGGATAGCCGTTTGTGCTTACACCCTGTCGATGGCGCTTTTTACCATCATTATGGGCAATGCTTTTGCCGCTTTTCCGGTGATCACTGCCGGTATCGGCATTCCGCTTTTGGTGCTGCAACATGGCGCCAACCCGGCCGTGATGGCGGCTATTGGCATGTTCAGCGGTTATTGCGGCACTTTGATGACCCCGATGGCGGCTAATTTTAATCTGGTGCCTGTTGCGTTACTGGAAATTAAAGACCCACATCTGGTGATTAAAGCGCAGTTACCAACAGCGGTATTGCTGCTGGCCTGCAACACAGTACTGCTTTATGTTCTGGCATTTTAAAGCGGGCAAAACAAAGGAAAAAACACCATGAAGAAAAAAACCATTTTGCTGACCGGTTTTGCCCCTTTTGGCGGCGAAAGCCAAAATCCGTCATGGGACGCGGTGAAACAATTACAAGGTTGTACACCTGATGACGAAACTCAAGTGCAAACCATTGAATTACCTTGTGTATTTCACGACAGCCTGGAACTGCTGCGTCAGGCGATACAACAGTGGGCTCCTGTGCTGGTCATCGCTGTGGGTCAGGCAGGTGGGCGCAGCGCCATTAGCCTGGAAAAAGTGGCGATTAATTATCAGGACGCCAGAATTGCCGACAATGCAGGCCAGCAACCTAAAGGTGAAGCTGTAATGCCGGGCGAAGCCACTGCCTATTTTGCCACTTTACCGCTCAAGGCGATTGTGCAGGCGCTCCGAGGTCAGGGTATTCCGGCCGAAATATCCTTCAGCGCCGGTACCTTTGTCTGTAACCATCTGTTTTATGGTTTGATGCAGGCGCTGGAACATCAACCGCAGGTAAAAGCCGGATTTATCCATATTCCTTATGCGCCAGAGCAAGCGGCGCGGCATCCGGGCAGTGCCAGTATGGCAACCAGCATGGTGGTCACTGCATTACAAGTGGCTATAGAGCAAAGTTTGTTGCAACACGAAGATGTGTTGCTTTGTGCTGGTACTTTGAATTAACCCGGATGAAAGTTCGCCGCTCAGCTTTGCGTCCATCGCGCTGTGTTAATAACCCTGCGGCTGATGTTTTAATAACTCCTGCACTGTCACAAATTGAAATCCACGTTGTTTCAGGCCACGGATAATTTCAGGCACAGCCGCCATGGTATTGCTGCGGCTGTCATACATCACATGCAATAAAATAATGGAGCCGGCTTTGGCTTGTTGGACGGTAAAAGCGGTTAGTTTGGCGGGGTCTTGGGTCAGTTGACTGTAGTTTTCCGGCGCTAAATCCCAGGTGACCGTCAAACGTTTGTGCTCAGATAAATACCAGGGCAATAAAAACAATTTTTTGCCATAAGGCGGGCGGAAATAATAAGGTTCAGGCACCCCGCCTTCTTTTAATAAAGCGTCTGTTTTTTCAATTTCTTCTGCAATAAAACCCGGTGTTTTAAATAACATACGCTGATGGCTGTAACTGTGATTGCCCACCTGATGCCCGGCCGCCAGAATTTTTTGTAGCAGCAGCGGGTGCTGTTGCAGCTCGCGGCCGGTAAGAAAAAACGTTGCTTTGATTTGCTCAGATGCGAGAATTTGCAGAATTTGTTCGGTTTTACCAGGCGTCGGGCCGTCATCAAAAGTGAGCGCTATCAGGGGTTTGTCGGTATCCACTCTGTGGACCAGCGCACCAAAAAACTGAAAATCCGGCATGCTCGACAAACGCCAGGCGGCAGCACCGCTGAATAAAATTACTACCAGAAAAAATATCGCTCTGATCTGCATCTGTCAGGCTCTCTGCGCTTTCCCACTGAATGATCCCAGCCCGCTTCACCTGAGGCTGATAATTTTTAGTTATTCAGAATCAATCATTTGTCGTTTATTTTGAATCTGAAGCTCTGTCGGATGCTAAGCAAATTTGGTGCCTGTTTGCAGAATCACTGGCCTGACAAGCGCCAACGCCCAGCGCTGTTCACTTTGTGTCAACCCCCAAATAAGTTGTCATCACGACTGTCAGTTACAGTTGTTAAAAGGACTGACAGTTTTTTAACCTCACATCAGGTTGCAACCTGGCCTTTGCATCAGGGCTGCAAAAAATCCGCTGGAAAAACACTGTGATTTTTCTGGCAACTGCAATGGTTCGGCCCAGCCAGCTGACAGAATACAGCTGGCTGGCAAAGAGGATATTTTACCTGGCAAACCGCCATTCAGCAGAGCGGGGAAAACCAGACAAAACCGAGCAAAACTATGCAGAACTAAGCAAAACGCTGTAAACGATAAGGTGAGGCCTGGGCTGCAGCGCCAGGCTGACGGTTCATTAATTTTAATAACAAATCGCTGGAGCTCGCGGCCAAAGTTAATCCAAGATGTTGATGCCCCAGGTGAAACCATAAACCAGGCACTTCACAACCACTGATCACCGGTAAGGAATCAGGCAGGGTTGGCCGCATACCAGACCAGCAGCCTTGCGGCGCTGTGTTGCCTGTATCTGTCTGACTTGTGTTAACCGCTTGCTGACTTTCGGCAGCCAGCGCCGGCCACAAAGCATCCCCGTGTAACCGTAGCCGCAGAGCTCTTTGCCAGTTGTCGGCGAGGCTTGTACCGGCAAATTCCACAGTGCCAGCCAAACGCAGCCCTTCCTGCATTGGCGTCATAATCATTTTGCGCTCATAAGACGCGACAGGTAGCGAAGGCACTGTGCCTGGGTTTGTCATCAGGTGATATCCGCGTTCAGCTTCAATCGGCAATTTATAACCCAGCTGTTCGACCAGCCTTTTGCTATGGACTCCGGCACAAACCACCAGCTGTTTAGTACTGATCACTTGTGTGGCCAGATGGACACATAATCCATGGCTGGTGCTTATTTTCTCCACATTTTGTGCTGAAAAAAGCCCGCCCATGCGCTTAAACCATTGAAACAAAGCCTGATTCAGTAAATGAGGTGAAATAGTTTGCCCAACATCCTTAAACCAGATGGCATAACGGACAGTGTCCGCCAAGCCAGGGTAACGGCTTTGAAGCTGTGGTTGTGTCAGAATTTCCAGCGCCACGCCTTGCTCTGCATAAGCCAGCGCCACCTGCTCTACTTCGGCTAGTTCAGATTGTTCAAACACCAGCAAACTGCCGTCAAGTTTAATTAAATCGCTGCAACCGGCATCCGCCAGCAGCTGCTGCCAGGCCGGTATTGCACCTTTTAGCAATAGTTTTAATGCTAAAGTGTTAGCGCTGCGCCGGCTTTGACGCATCTGACTGATAAATCTTAAGAAAAACGGTATCGCTTTAAAAAAATAGCGCGGACGAATGGCCAGCGGGCCCAAAGGGTCTAATAAAAAACCCGGCAATTTGGGCAACAAGGCCGGATCAGCCAGCGGGAAAATCTGCTCAGTGGCTAAATGCCCGGCATTACCAAAAGAACATCCCTGACCAACGCCTTTGCCGTCCAGCAACAACACCGAGTGACCTTGTTGTTGCAAACGACAAGCCGTAACCAAGCCAATAACACCGGCCCCTATCACCACCATTTGCTGTTTGGCTGAGATGTCCTGTGTCTGCTGATTGTTGCCTTGTGCAGCTGTATTGTTGTTGTGCTCTGTAAAGTGTTGCTGCATCTGCTGTGGATCGCTGGCTTGCATAAAAAAACCTCTTTTGCATATTGTATACAATCTTCATTTCGCTTAGCATGCCATTCAGTTGCCAAGAGCACAATGCCCATTCGAATTCACAGGAGTAAAAAAATGCAAGTTAACTGGAAAGGTGTATATCCGGCTGTCAGTACTCAATTTCATGCTGATGAGTCACTGAACTTAAGCGCAAGCCAACAAATGCTGGACCGCCTGATCAACGAAGGTGTCAACGGTATTATCGTATGTGGCACTGTCGGCGAAAACTGCTCTATGTCTGCCGCTGAAAAACGACTGGTGCTAGCCGCTGCCAAAGAAGCAGTCAACGGCCGGGTGCCTTTAATTTCAGGCGTCGCCGAAACCACCACAGCACTGGCTGCCCAATATGCCAAAGACGCTGAAGCCATTGGTATTGACGGTTTAATGGTATTGCCAGGCATGGTGTACCGCTCAGCGCCACACGAAGCCATTCATCATTTATTACAGGTAGCCAAAAACACTGCGTTGCCTGTGATGGTGTACAACAACCCTATTTCTTACAGTGTGGATATTTCACTCGACAGTATGGAAATACTGGCAGCGCAAGCCAACATTGTTGCGGTGAAAGAATCGACCGAAGATACCCGCCGTATCAGTGAGTTATACAACAGATTCGGCAACCGTTTTACTGTATTCAGCGGTGTGGACGATATCGCACTGGAAAGCCTGATGCTGGGCGCTACCGGCTGGATCTCCGGCCTCACCAACGTGTTCCCGGAAGAGTCAGTAGCCATTTATAAACTGGCACAACAAGGCCGTTATGCTGAAGCGCTGGAGATCTGGCGTTGGTTCCTGCCCCTGCTGCGTTTAGACACTATCCCAACTTTGGTGCAGTGTATTAAATTTGCCGAACAACTGGCGGGTCGTGGTTCTGAAACAGTAAGGGCACCACGTTTGGCCCTCGCCGGTACTGAACGTCAGCGCGTGGCTACTTTGTTTGAACAAGCCATGGCCACCCGCCCGGACCTGCGTAAGTTTACGCTGTAAAGCCAAGGAGCAGCGCATGAAACAAGGTACATTTTTTTGCATTGACGCCCACACTTGTGGCAATCCGGTGCGGCTGGTCACATCGGGCCATCCACAGCTCAACGGTGCCACTATGGGTGAAAAACGGCTGGATTTTATCGAAAGGTTTGATTGGATCCGTCAGGCATTAATGTTTGAACCCCGTGGCCACGACATGATGTCGGGTTCGTTTTTGTATCCGCCCTGCTCCGCCAATGCCGATTTTTCTATTTTATTTATTGAAACCTCAGGCTGCCTGCCAATGTGTGGTCACGGCACTATAGGCACAGTGACAGCGGCTCTTGAAGCGGGACTGGTCAAAGCCAGAACGCCGGGGGAGCTCATTATTGATGTACCGGCAGGTCAGCTGAAAGTGAGTTACCAGCAGCAGGGTGACAAAGTCACTGCGGTGAAAATTACCAATATTCCGTCGTTTTTATACGCTGAAAACGTGCAGTTTGAGGTGCCGGAACTGGGTGAAATGACAATGGACGTGGCCTATGGCGGCAACTTCTACGGCATTATTGAACCGCAAGGCAAATTTAAAGGGATCGAACACCACAGTGCCGCCGAGCTTTTACGCTGGAGTCCGGTGGTGCGCGAAGCCGCCAGAAAGGTCATTGATTGTGTGCATCCGCTCGATGGCAAAGTACGGGGATTATCCCATCTACTCTGGACAGGCACGCCAAAAAACGCCGACTCCAGCGCCGCCAACGCGGTGTTTTATGGCGACAAAGCCATAGACAGATCGCCTTGTGGCACAGGCACTTCTGCCCGGATGGCACAGCTTTATGCCAAAGGGTTATTAAAGCCAGGCGATACTTTTGTCCACGAAAGTTTTATTGGCAGTCAGTTTGTCGGCACCATCGAAGCCGTCACTGAAGTGGCCGGTAAAGCAGCCATTATTCCAGGCATTCAGGGCTGGGCCCGGGTGTTTGGCGCCAATCAAATCACTGTGGATGACAACGACCCTTATGCCTACGGTTTTCAGGTAATTTAACCATGACTCAGACTCTTTTTAGCGCAAAAGCGCCATCGGGCACTCACAATGCTGCCGTGGCAAAACAGCCGCTTAACATCAGCGGACGTCATTATATTCAGGGCCAATGGCAAGCAGAAAAACTCAATAGTTTCAGCGCAGTGAATGCCGTGACTTTTGAGCCTTTGCCCTGGCTTTTTGCCGAATGTCAGGCCACCGAGCTTGATAACGCCTGTGAAGCGGCGCATCAGGCATTTTTAAGTTATCGCGAAAAAACCGCGCCTGAGCGTGCGGCCTTGCTCAGGCAAATGGCGCAGGAACTGCGTACTGCTGCCAGCGACATTATTGCCATTGCCAGACAAGAAACAGCGCTGACAGAGCTGCGTTTACAAGGCGAACTGACCCGCACCTGCAATCAGCTGTTGATGTTCGCCCAGGCGCTGGAAAACCAGCCTGAAGGTATTGTGGTGCTGGACAACGCTTTGCCGGAGCGCCAGCCACCAAGGCCGCAACTTGAGCTGACACAACTGCCGCTTGGCCCTGTTGCCGTGTTTGCCGCCAGTAATTTCCCGCTGGCTTTTAGTGTGGCCGGTGGCGACACAGCTGCTGCGCTGGCTGCGGGTTGCACCGTCGTCGTCAAAG
>JAYRUI010000016.1:0-15254 GCA_041919175.1 Rheinheimera sp.
TGACCGGGTGAAAGCTTCGGTAGATGCCAGAACTGACGAAAACTTCTTTATTATGGCGCGCACAGATGCGCTGCAGCAGCAAGGTTTACAGGCAGCCATTGAACGGGCTCAGGCTTGTGTTGAAGCCGGTGCTGATGCCATTTTTGCCGAAGCGGTGTACACGCTTGAGCAATACAAAGCTTTTACTGATGTGATTAAAGTGCCGGTACTTGCCAATATCACTGAATTTGGTCAGACACCGCTGTTTAATAAACAAGAGCTGGCCGATGTAGGCGTGAAGATGGTGTTGTATCCGCTCAGTGCCTTCCGCGCTATGAACAAAGCTGCGCTGAATGTGTATCAGCACATCCTGGCTGATGGCGACCAAAAAGCGGTGATCGACAGCATGCAAACCCGGATGGAACTGTACGATTTTCTGAATTACCACAGCTACGAGCAAAAGCTCGATGCGCTTTTCGCTGAAAATAAAAACAAATAACAGCAAATGGCGGCAGCTTGCGTTTATTCTCAGCTGCAAACTGGAGCTGCGGCAGGTGTTCACAATATCTCTGCACCTGCCGGTGCAAGTTTTAAAAATTTTAAGCATCAACATTCAAAGGGGAGTCACCCATGGCAAATGCAAAAGAATTAACAGGCGCTGGTCTGCGTGGTCAAATCGCAGGTAAAACCGCTTTATCCACAGTAGGTAAAACAGGCTCAGGCCTGACGTACCGCGGTTATGACGTAAAAGATTTAGCGGCCCATTGTGAATTTGAAGAAGTGGCTCATCTGATTTTAAAAGGGGAGTTGCCAACAGAAGCAGAGCTTGCGGCTTATAAAAGTAAACTTAAAGCCATGCGTAGCCTGCCACAGGCACTGAAAGAAGTGCTGGAACGTATTCCTGCTTCTGCCCATCCGATGGATGTGATGCGTACCGGCTGTTCAATGCTCGGTAATCTGGAAACAGAACAATCCTTTGCACAGCAGCAGGACGCGACAGACCGCATGCTGGCGATTTTCCCGGGCCTGATTAACTACTGGTACAACTACAGCCATCACGGCAAACGTATTGACGTTGAAACCGGCGCCGATTCTATCGCTGAGCAGTTCCTCTGGACTTTACACGGTGAAAAACCGCAGGCGCTGCATACCCAGGTGATGCAGGCATCATTAATCCTGTACGCCGAGCACGAATTTAACGCTTCTACTTTTACCGCCCGCGTTTGTGCTTCAACGCTTTCCGATATGCATTCCTGTATTACAGGCGCCATTGGTTCATTACGCGGCCCACTGCATGGTGGCGCCAATGAAGCGGCGATGGAACTGATTGAAAAGATGCACAACCCTGAGCATGCCGAGGAAACCTTAATGGGTATGCTGGCGCGCAAAGACAAAATTATGGGTTTTGGCCATGCCATTTACGCAGAATCAGATCCGCGTAACGCTGTGATCAAAGCCTGGTCAGAAAAACTGGCTGCAGCCAATGGTGACAGCAAACTCTACGACGTGTCAGTACGTTGTGAAGCGGTGATGTGGCGCGAGAAAAAACTGTTCTGTAATGCCGACTTTTTCCACGCTTCGGCTTACAACTATATGGGCATTCCAACCAAGTTGTTTACGCCGATTTTTGTTTGCTCACGTTTAACCGGCTGGGCCGCTCACGTGATGGAACAGCGTGCTGACAACCGTATTATCCGGCCAAGTGCTGAATATACCGGTGTGGAGCCGCGTGAAGTTACACCTATTGCACAGCGCGGCTAACAGCGCCGACAGGGACGCTTAGCGTCCCTTTTTTTGTTAAACCTATTGCTTAATGTTGCTGACGGCCAGCATAGGCTGCAGCTTTGGAAGCTCACTATGAACACTCAATATCGCAAGCCGCTTGCCGGCACGCAGTTAGACTATTTTGACGCCCGCGAGGCGGTCAATAACATCAGCCCGGGCGCCTGGGAAACCTTGCCTTATACCAGCCGCGTGCATGCGGAAAACCTGGTGCGCCGTGCTGATCCCGCGCAGTTGAATGCTTTTTTAGGCCAGCTGATTGAGCGCAAGCAAGAACTTGATTTCCCTTGGTTTCCGGCCCGGGTGGTTTGTCATGACATTCTTGGCCAAACTGCGCTGGTTGATTTAGCTGGTCTGCGTGATGCCATTGCCCAGATGGGCGGCGATCCGGCCAAAGTAAACCCTGTGGTGCCAACCCAGCTGATTGTTGACCACTCACTGGCGGTTGAGCACGGCGGTTTTGAAAAAGACGCTTTTGACAAAAACCGTGCTATTGAAGACAGACGCAACGATGACAGATTCCACTTTATCAACTGGACAAAAAAAGCCTTTAAAAACGTTGATGTGATACCGCCAGGCAACGGCATTATGCATCAAATCAATTTAGAGCGGATGTCGCCTGTTATTCACGCCATTGACGGTGTGGCTTTCCCTGACACTTTAGTCGGCACCGACAGCCATACCCCGCATGTGGATGCACTGGGTGTCATTGCTATTGGTGTGGGTGGTTTAGAGGCTGAAAGTGTGATGCTTGGCCGTGCGTCCTGGATGCGTCTGCCGGACATTATTGGTGTGGAGCTGACAGGTAAAGCCCAACCAGGTATTCAGGCGACCGACATCGTCCTGGCGCTGACCGAGTTTTTACGCAAACAAAAAGTGGTGTCGAGCTACTTAGAATTTTTTGGTGAAGGCGCAAGCAGCTTAAGTTTGGGCGACAGAGCCACTATCTCCAATATGACGCCGGAATACGGCGCCACAGCGGCGATGTTTTATATCGACCAGCAAACGCTGGACTATTTAACCTTAACCGGCCGAGATGCTGCCCAGGTAAAACTGGTAGAAACTTATGCCAAAACCGCCGGGCTTTGGGCTGATAGTTTAACCAGCGCTGTGTACCCAAGGGTGCTGAAGTTTGATTTATCCACTGTGGTGCGGAATATCGCCGGTCCTTCCAACCCACATGCCCGTGTTGCGACCACCGACTTAGCGGCCAAGGGCATCAGTGGCGTGGTAGAAAACGAACCAGGTTTAATGCCGGATGGTGCTGTGATTATTGCCGCTATTACCAGTTGCACCAATACCAGCAACCCGCGTAACGTCATAGCCGCAGGTTTATTGGCCCGTAACGCCCATAAACTTGGATTAAACCGCAAGCCTTGGGTAAAAAGCTCATTGGCTCCTGGCTCTAAAGCGGTGGAACTCTATTTAAAAGAAGCCAATTTACTCAGTGATTTAGAAGCTTTAGGTTTTGGCATTGTCGGTTTTGCCTGCACTACCTGTAACGGCATGAGCGGCGCTTTAGACCCAATCATTCAGCAGGAAGTGATAGAACGTGATTTATACGCCACAGCGGTGCTGTCTGGTAACCGTAACTTCGACGGCCGTATTCATCCTTATGCCAAACAAGCATTCTTAGCATCACCTGCTTTAGTGTTGGCTTATGCCATTGCCGGTACCATCCGTTTTGATATTGAAAAAGATGTGCTGGGCGTGGTGGATGGCAAAGGAATACGGTTAAAAGATATTTGGCCAACGGATGCAGAAATTGACGCCGTTGTTGCAAAAAGCGTAAAACCGGAGCAATACCGCAAAGTGTATGAGCCGATGTTCGCGGTGTCGGTTGATTTTGGTGAAAAAATCAGCCCGCTCTACGACTGGCGGCCACAAAGTACCTATATCCGCCGTCCACCTTATTGGGAAGGCGCGCTGGCCGGTGAGCGCACACTGAAAGGTATGTTGCCGCTGGCGGTACTGGGTGACAACATCACCACCGACCATTTATCACCGTCCAACGCCATTATGATGGACAGCGCCGCAGGGGAATATCTGCATAAAATGGGCTTGCCGGAAGAAGACTTTAACTCTTATGCAACGCACAGGGGCGATCACTTAACGGCGCAGCGCGCTACTTTTGCCAACCCTAAACTGATGAACGAAATGGCAGTGGTGGATGGCAAAGTCAAACAAGGTTCTTTAACCCGCATTGAGCCAGAAGGCAAAGTCAGCCGGATGTGGGAAGCCATTGAAACCTATATGGAACGTAAACAGCCGCTGATCATTATTGCCGGTGCTGATTATGGCCAGGGTTCATCGCGTGACTGGGCGGCCAAAGGTGTCCGTTTAGCCGGTGTGGAAGCCATCGTTGCTGAAGGTTTTGAGCGTATTCACCGTACCAACTTAGTGGGTATGGGGGTGCTGCCGCTGGAATTCAAAGCCGGTACCAACCGCCAGACTTTAGCGCTGGATGGCACCGAAAGTTATGACGTGATGGGTGAGCGTTTGCCAAGAGCAGATTTAACTTTGGTGATCCACCGCCGCAATGGCGAAACATTACAGGTGCCTGTCACTTGCCGCTTAGATACCGCCGAAGAAGTGTCGATTTATGACGCCGGTGGCGTATTGCAACGTTTTGCCAAAGACTTTTTGGGTGGGGCTGTTTAACAGCCTGAGTAATACAACAGATAAGCCGGTGTCTGCGTTGCAGGACCGGCTTTTTAACAAGGTGACATCATGACTTTTGCACCACAAATTAAAATTGCCGCCACTTATATGCGCGGTGGCACCAGTAAAGGTGTGTTTTTTAATTTAACCGATTTACCTGTTGCGGCGCAGCAGCCGGGGGAGGCGCGCGACAAGCTGCTGCTTAGGGTGATTGGCAGCCCGGATCCATATGGTAAACATACCGATGGTATGGGCGGCGCTACTTCAAGCACCAGTAAAACAGTGATCTTAAGTAAAAGTACCAAAGCAGACCATGACGTGGATTACCTGTTTGGTCAGGTGGCTATTGATAAAGCTTTTATCGACTGGAGCGGCAACTGCGGCAACTTAACAGCGGCTGTGGGCTCTGTTGCGATTAGCAATGGTTTGGTTGACGCTTCGCGTATTCCGCAAAACGGTATTTGTACGGTGCGGATTTGGCAGGCCAATATCGGCAAAACCATCATTGCCCATCTGCCAGTGACCAACGGCTTGGTTCAGGAAACCGGCGACTTTGAACTGGACGGTGTGACGTTCCCGGCCGCTGAAGTGGTGATTGAGTTTTTAGACCCGGCCGCTGACGAAGATGGCGGTGGTGGTTCAATGTTTCCAACCGGTAATCTGGTGGATAGTTTAGAAGTGCCAGGCATTGGTACATTTGCCGCTACGATGATCAACGCCGGTATTCCAACCATTTTTGTGAATGCGGCTGATATTGGTTATAGCGGCACCGAGCTGCAGGACGCCATTAATGGCGACGCCAAAGCTTTAGATAGATTTGAAACTATCCGTGCTTATGGTGCGCTTAAAATGGGGCTGATTAGCGAGCTGAGTGAAGCAAAAAGCCGCCAGCACACCCCCAAAATTGCGTTTGTAGCGCCACCAGCTGCTTATCTGTCGTCCAGTGGTAAGTCTATTTCTGCGAGCGATATTGATTTATCAGTGCGGGCATTGTCGATGGGTAAACTGCACCATGCCATGATGGGCACTGCTGCAGTGGCTATTGGCACCGCTGCAGCTATTCCTGGCACTTTAGTGAATCTGGCGGCCGGTGGCGGTGAGCGCACTGCAGTGCGTTTTGGTCATCCGTCCGGTACTTTAAGGGTGGGCGCAGAAGCGGCACTGGTCGACGGCCAATGGCAAGTGACCAAAGCCATGATGAGCCGAAGCGCCAGGGTATTAATGGAAGGTTGGGTGCGGGTGCCCGGTTAACTGCGGCTGGCTACAACTGTCATATACTGCTGCGCTTTATCAATGCGCAGCAGTATATGAACAACCCATCCCTTCTGTACTATATGGCTTTTCACTGACCTTCATTTATTGCTTGTGCTGCGATCCCTTTTTCCGCCAGCTCATTGCAAATTAAGATTTTTCTGTTTAGATTGGTACAATCGAAAGTCAAAAACAGCGGGATCACAACATGAAAAAATGGTTGCTCACCAGCCTGGTTGCCGCCAGTCTGAGTTGTTCAGTGCAGGCTGCAGATCAGGATTACAAGTTAGTTACAGTTGCCGGTTACCTGAACTTTTATTTGCTGAATCTTAACGCCTGTGAGGATTTCCATCCTTCAGTACGCAAAGCTGCTTTTGATGCAGAGCAATCGTTATACCCCTGGCTGGAAAAACTTGATGCCCGCACCAAAAATAGTATTGATGCCAGTGTGATCAGCGATGTGGTGAAAAAACGCCGTAATGCATTAAATGCACAGATCAACGAAGGTGATTTTACGCTGGAGCATTGTCAGGCCGTCATTAAATTACTGGCCGGTGATGGTTTAGATAAAACCTTATTAAAAAACCTCGATTAATTCCGCTACTTTAAAATAGGAAAGCCCATCAAAGGGTGGGCTCTTAGGTATGTTGACTATCCGCTTGATGCAGGTTTCAGATTTACCTGCTGTCGTAAAACTGCAAGACCGATGTTATTCAGCCGAATTATTTGAACCTGCCGATTTGGTCAAGCGCCGTTATCTGGCGTTTCCACAAAGCTGTTGGGTTGCCATTTATCAGGACAAACTCTGGGGTTATTTGTTTTGCTACCCAAGTCTGCTTGGAAAAGTGAATCCGCTTGGTGAAGATTTTACCGAAGTATCCCAACCGGATTGTTTATACCTGCATGATATGGCGGTCAGTAGCGATGCCCGTGGCCAGGGGGTGGCACAACAACTATTGGATGCGGCGCAAGACTTGGCGCAGCAGTGTTCACTTTCTGCTTTAACGCTGGTTGCAGTGCAAAATTCAGCCTCTTATTGGCAACAACGCGGTTTTCAGCCTGTGACGGCGTTAACAGAGCAAGCCATCAAAAACCTGGCCAGTTATACCGGTCAACAGGCGCAATATCTGGCTAAAACCTGGTAATTCAGTTCAGCACGCGTTTTGTCATCAAAACATCATCTGATATTTTTACACTCTGGCTTTTTTATTCCGGAGTGTCAGATGCGTTATTGGTCGATTGGGGTGATTGGTCTGATTGGGTTGACGTGTTGCAGCGCTACTGCGATAGCCTCTTGTCCACAGTGGCCTTTGGTGATTGCGCATCGTGGAGCCAGTGGTTATGCCCCTGAGCATAGTCTGGCGGCTTATCAACTGGCACTGGGGCAGGGCGCAGATTTTCTCGAAGTGGATTTAGTACCCAGTAAAGATGGCGTACTTATCAGCCGGCATGAAAACGAATTGAGCCACAGTACCGATGTAGCCAGTCGCGCCGAATTTGCCAACCGCTATACCAAAAAACAGGTGGATGGAGTTTGGCAACAAGGTTGGTTTAGCGAAGACTTTACGTTATTGGAACTTCGCCGGCTCAGGCTCAAAGAAAGCCTGCCACAACTTCGCCAAAAGAGTGCTGCCCAGGATGGCCGCTATGGCATTGTGACGCTTTATGAAGTGTTGCAATTATTGGCCAGACACAAACAACAAAGTGGCCGTGATGTGGGTATTTATATTGAAACCAAACATCCGGGCTATTTTGCCAACACCGGTGTTGGTATTGACGGCAAGCCCATCCAACAAGATATCAGTGCCAGTTTGGTGCAGGCGCTACAAAACTCTGCCGGTATTTTACCTTCGCTTATTTATATTCAGTCTTTTGAAGTCAGTAATCTGGTGGCGTTAAAACGGCAATTGTCAGGCGTGACTTTGTTAAAACAGGTGAAACTGGTGCAATTGCTGGGCGATACCCAGCAGCAGTTTTTACAGCCCAAAGACAGTTTTTCTGAGCCTTTTGATATATACGCCATCAATCAAGGTTTGTTGCCTGCACAGCCGCTGACGCCGCAACTGGACGCCTTGCTCAATAAGCATAAGGCAACAGGGTTGCATTATGGTGACCTGACAACAGAAGAAGGCCTTGCCGCTGTTGCCAGTTACGCCGATGGCATAGGCCCCTGGCGGCAGAATATTTATGCCACAGTCGGCGCTTCAACACCTTTGTTAACAAAAGCTGCCGCAGCAGGATTGGTGGTGCATCCCTATACCTTCAGGCTGGAGCAGAATTATCTGTTGCCCGGCAAAGACAAAACCGCGGTATTAATGGCAGATGAGCTTGCCTGGTTATATCAAAAGGGTATTGCCGCAGTGTTTACCGATTTTCCCGATATTGCTGTGCAAACCAGGGCTGAAACCTGCGGGAAAATGTCGTTTAACTAGCTGAATAGGAACAAGTTATCAATCCTGTCATAACTTGTTACTGTTTTGCCGGTGGTCATCGTTAACAAATACAGTACACTCAGAACAATATTAAAAACCCCTCTTGTATGAAGTTGACGGACCTGCTTATGAACTTTCAAAAGAATTTGTTTTATGTTGCTGTTTTTGCAACCTTTTTATCCGCTTGTTCTAAACCTGAAACTACCGAAGAAAGCAAAATCGAGACGAAACCGCTGTCACTGGTAAGCGCCGATGTTCTGAAATTACAAGCGAGCGAGCTGGCCCGTGGTCCCATGGTGTCGGGGTCGTTACAACCTGTGGTCAAAGCCGAGCTGAATGCTGAAGTGTCGGGCATCGTCACCAAAGTATTAAAAGACAACGGCGATTTGGTCAAAGCCGGTGAGCTGTTAGTGCAGCTTGACCAGACGACCTTCCGTGACAAACTGATGTCAGCGCAGGAAGCTGAGCGCTCGGCTTTGGTGACTGCCGATCAGGCACAAAAACAACTACGCCGTATGCAGTCTTTGCATAAACAAAATCTGGTCACAGCCGAACTGTTGGAGTCTGCTGAAATTAAAGCCAACCAGGCGCATTCTGAACTGGCATCTGCCAAAGCACGGTTGGTGGAAGCGCGCCAGCAGCTCGAACGTACTGAAGTTCGGGCACCTTTTGATGGTGTCGTGGCGATGCGGAAAACCTCGGCCGGTGACACTGCTCAGATTGGTAAAGCGCTGATGGTGGTGATAGACCCATCCAGCATGAGGTTTGAAGGTTATATCGCTGCTGATCAGGTCGGGCAGGTGAAAGTAGGTCAGGCGGTTAACTTTAAAGTGAATGGTTATAGCAGCCAGCGTTTTGACGGTGTGATTGAACGTATTAATCCTCAGGCTGCTGAAACCACCCGTCAGGTGCAGTTGTTTGTGGCCATCAACAGTAAAGAAGATTTAGTTGCAGGCTTATACGCTGAAGGTTATATCGCTATCGCCAATCAACAAAGCCTGATGGTGCCGCCATCTGTGCTGGTTCAGGAAGGCGATAACCATTTTGTCTGGCAATTAACCGACAATAAACTGCATAAAGTAAAAGTTGATATCGGCGCCAAAGACCCTCGTTGGGGTACGGTTCAGCTGTTATCCGGTGTCAATATTGGCGATCAGGTGCTGCTGCAACCTTTAGGCGCAATTAAAGAAGGCGCCACAGTTACATTAAACAGCAGCACAGAAATTAGCAAAAAACCTGAAACTGCCGTTGGTGCTCAGGCTGCAGTGGTGGGGAACTAATTTATGTTTTTGTCAGATTTTAGTATTAAAAGACCGCTGGTGGTGGTGGTCGTTACCCTGGCTTTAATGCTGTTTGGCTATTTTGCCTTAACCAAACTGAAAACCAACCAATTCCCTGATGTACAACCGCCGGTCCTGGTGGTGAATGTGCCATACCCTGGCGCATCCCCCGAGACCGTCGAGCGTGAAATCTTAAATCGGGTGGAAGACTCGATGTCGACCATTCAGGGCATTCGTGATATCCGCTCTTATGCCCGCGATTCCAGTGCCACTATTGTGGTGGTGTTTGAATTTGATAAAGATTTAACAGCGGCAGCGCAGGAGCTTCGCGACAGTATTTCTACCGTGCGCGACAAACTGCCGAGCGAGATGAAAGAGCCTTTTATTAACAGGGCCGACCCGAATGCCCAGCCTGTGATGTCGTTGGCGTTATCGTCAGACACCTTAACGCCGCTAGAAATTTCCCGTCTTGCCGATGTGGACATTGGCCGTAAATTACGTTCAGTGCCAGGTGTTGCTTTGGTGACGCTCGAAGGCGAGCTGGAGCGGGAAATGACCATTTTCCTTAACAGCAATGCCATGCGTGAAGCCAAGGTGTCTGCGGTGGATGTCACTAATGCGTTGCGCAGCCAGAACTTAGCCGCGCCTGTGGGCCGGGTGATGGACGGCTTGCAGGAGCAAAGTATTCGTTTGCAGGGCCGTCTTAAAGACATCAGCGAATTTGAGCAGATGGTGGTGAAACAAAATGGCGATCAGGCCATTCGGTTAGGCCAGATCGCCGATATTGTGGATGGCGGTGCTGAGCAACGTCGTTTGTCGTTTTTTAACGGCAAAAAAGCGCTGGGTATTGATATTGTTAAAGCGCGCGAAGCTTCAACCATCAGTGTGACTGATGCGATTAAAGTACAAATTGAAGAGATCAGAAAACAACTGCCAAAAGACGTAGATTTAGTGATAGTGCAGGATCAGGGCGAAGACGTTGCTGCCAGTATGCGTAACGTGACCGAAGCTTTGGGTCTGGGTGCTTTATTAACTATTGTGGTGGTGTTTGTCTTTCTGAACTCCTGGCGTTCGACCTTAATCACCTCGCTGGCGTTACCCACCTCAGTTTTAGCGTCTTTTATTGCTGTCTGGGCCTGTGGTTTTACGCTGAACTTTATGTCGTTACTCGGTTTGTCCCTGGCCATAGGCGTCTTGATTGACGATGCCATTGTGGTGCGGGAAAACATTGTACGCCATATGGAAATGGGCAAAGACAATATGACCGCTGCCCGCGACGGTACCAAAGAAATTGGTATGGCGGTCACAGCAACCACCATGTCGATTATGGCGGTGTTTATTCCAATTGCCTTTTTGGATGGCATGACGGGTCAGTGGTTTAAACCTTTTGGTTTAACAGTGGCTTGTTCGGTATTAGTGTCGCTGTTTATCTCTTTTACCATAGATCCGATGATGTCTGCCTATTGGCACGACCCTGATCATGACAAAACCGCCAAGCGCCGTGGTTTGGGTTTAGTGTTCCAGAAATTTAATCACTGGTTTGATCATCAGGCGGAGCGTTACTCCCGTTTAATCGGCTGGGCATTAAAACACCGCAAATCGATGTGGGCGCTGGCTTTTGGCAGCTTCTTTGGTGCCATTTATTTGCAGGGCGCTTATGGTGGTTCTGGTTTTATGCCGGAAACCGACAACGGTGGATTTATTGTCAGTATCCGCACGCCGTCAGAATCCAGCCTGGAATACACCCGGATAAAAGCCGCACAGGTTGCTGAAATTACTCAGAAAATACCTGAGCATCGCTATACGCAAACTACAGTTGGCACCCAGGGCAATATTACCCGTGCCCAGGTGTTTGTGCGTTTGGTGCCGGAAAAAGAACGCAGCCGCTCTGCAGAAGAAGTGGCGACCGAGGTTAGGGCACAAATTAAGCAGCTGATTGGTGCTGAATTTACCGTGACTGCTGATTTAAATGGCGGCGGCGGCGGTGACGGCAAAAAACTGCAAATTCAGTTCCGTGGCCCTGAAACCCGTGTGCTCGAAGGCATTGTGATGGATTATCTGGCTAAGTTAAAACAAGTGCCAGGTGCTGTTGATGTCGGTTTGTCGGCGCAGGATCCTAAACCGGAATTACAGGTTGAGTTTGACCGCGGTCTGGCCTCTAGCCTGGGTTTATCGATGAGTGATGCTGCCAGTGCTTTACGCCTTGCTTTTGCCGGTGCTGAAATTGGCGATTGGGTCGATCCGACCGGTGAAACCCGTAACGTCTTTGTGCGTATTCGCCCCGAAGAGCGCGCAACAGTGCAGGATTTAGAGCAGTTGCCGCTGCTGTCCAGTAAAACCGGTGCCATGATCCCACTGGAGCAGGTCGCTACTGTGACGCTGGGCAAAGGCCCGGCGCTGATTGAACACTTAGACCGCGAAACCATGATGGCCGTCAGTGCCAACGTGGAAGGCCGCAGTTTTGGTGAAGTCTTTAAAGATGCCATGACCCTTGCTAAAGAAATCAACTTCCCGCCTGGTTATGATCTAGTGGTAGGTGGCGAAGGCCGTGATCAAAACGAAGTCTTTGGCAGTATCTTTGGTGCGCTGGGTTTAGCTGTGGTGTTGATGTATCTGATTTTAGTGGTGCAGTTCCACAGTTTCCTCGCGCCAGTGGCCATTATGATGTCCTTGCCATTGTCTTTAATTGGTGTGGTATTGGCGCTGTTAGCCTTTGATTCGACGCTCAATCTGATGAGCCTGATTGGCGTGGTGATGCTGATGGGTATCGTTGTGAAAAACGCCATTCTGCTGATTGATTGTGCCCGTAAAAAAGAGTTTGAAGATGGTTTAACGCTCGATGAGTCTTTAATTGCCGCCGGTCGCGAGCGGTTACGCCCTATTTTAATGACTACTTTTGCGCTGGTGGCCGGTATGTTGCCTGTTGCCATTGGTATTGGTGAAGGCTCGGGCTTTTACCGTCCGCTTGGCATCGCTGTGATTGGCGGTACTATCACCTCAACCATTTTAACCTTGCTGGTAGTACCGACTTTCTACGACAGTCTGGAGTCGTTAAAACGTCGCATTAAAGCACGTTGGCGCCGCCGTTTTGGCTCCAAAGTTGTTGCACCTGCGGCGGATAAACCAGCCTTAAGTGCCAACTAATATATAAAACTACTTACAACGCCTGCATCTGCAGGCGTTGTTGTTTTTGTGTCCACACTTGTAGAATTTTACGTTTATTCAGTAGTTTGCTGTATTTCTGCTTTTTAGTGTAATTGTCGGCAAAAAACCTCACAAATCTTAAATCTGTCACCTTATTTTCACAAATTGGTCATTTGTATCCCCCAGTATAAGCCGCCGTCGGTACTGCTCCGACCAACAACAACGATGAAAACAAACAACGTATTTCTGGCGCAATTTTTGGGAGATCAAACTGTGTTATCAACCCGCTTACATCCACTGACTCTGGGCTTGTTATTGGCATTACAACCTGCGGTACAGGCCGAGGAAATGGCCAACAACGCCGGTGCTGAAGCTGCAATTGAAGTGATGTCGATCACCGGTAAAAAAGTGGCTTATGCCAACAATGCCACAGACGAAAGCGCCAAACTGCAACAAGCAGCCATCAGCAACGTGATGGACTTAATTAACAAATTACCTGGTGTCAATGTTGCGCAGGGCGATGCTTTTGGCAGCGACGATTACACCACCACCGTCAGCATGCGCGGTTTTGTCATTGACCGTGCCGATCAACAAATTGGTATTACAGTGGATGGCATTCCAAACGGCGGCTCTGCTTATGCCGGTGGTAGCAAAGCCAACCGTTATCTCGATAGCGAAAACACCGGTTTTGTCGAAGTAGGTCAGGGCTCAGGTGATATCAGCTCAGCGTCGTTAGATGCGCTTGGCGGTACTATTAACTTTGTGTCAGCTAACCCTATGGCAGAGCAGCAAGCACGCCTTGACTACAGCACCGGCAGTTTTAACGCCCGTCGTTATTTTGCCCGTTTTGACTCAGGTGAAGTGCTGGGTAATACCACCTCTTATTTCAGTTTGTCAGACAGCTACAACAGCCGCTGGATTGGTACCGGCAGCAATGGTTTTTCTAATCGCTTACATGCTGAAGCCAAATCTGTGACTGAGCTTGATAACGCAAGAATTACCGCGCGTTTTTCTTATGATGACGCCCATGAAGATAACTACGATTACCGCAGCCTGGCGCAGTTTAAGCAAAATCCAAAGTTCGACGGTTTAACCAACGTCTGGACCGGCAACCCGGATATTGATCAGAACTTTGCTGAAGCCTGGTCAACCTTGCGTGAAAATACCCTGGCTTATGTCAAAGGTGATTTTACCCTGGCTGATAACCTGCAACTGGACGTCAGCCCTTATCTGCATTTGCAGGAAGGCCGTGGAGACTGGTTACCGCCTTATCAGGTCTATGCAACAGATGCTAAAGGCCAGCAAATCAGCCAGGGCAATGGTGCGAAACGCGAAACCTTTAATTATGTGGATGCACAGGGCCGGCCAATTCTTGATCCTAACGCGGACACCAGCAAAGCCAAACGTGTGTCGTCTTACCGTCATACCCATTATGACAAAAACCGCTATGGCCTGACTGCCAACCTGAATTGGCAGCTCGACAATCAGCAGATCCGCACCGGTTTATGGTTTGAACAACAAGAGCGGAATCAAAGCCGCGACTGGCACCAGGTGCTGGACGCTAAGGTGTATCATTATTATGACGAAACGCCATATTGGGTACAGTTTAACGACGACTACCAAAACGACGTGCTGAAGTTTTATGTGCAGGACAAAATTGCCTTAGGTGATTTAGAGCTGACGCTGGGTGTACAACAATATCTGGTGGATGTTGAGCGCAACGACAACTTTAACAGCAATAACAATGGCAAGCTGGATTCAGATTCTGACTTATTACCAAGTGTAGGTCTGGTTTATCCACTGTCAGCAAACCTGGAAGTATTTGCCGGTTTTTCCAAGAACTTTAAAGCCATTCCAGACACTTTATTAAACACTGTTGGCCAGGACTTTAACAAGCTGGAGCCAGAAACTGCCGAAAACTTCGACTTAGGTTTAAGGTATCAGGGCGACAGCATCAATGCCTCAGCCACTTTGTATAACATCAACTTTGATAACCGTATTACCTTATTGGCTTATCAGGAAGTGGATGGTGCGCCGGATTACCTGACAGAACTGGACGGTACTTTTGTTAACGTCGGTGGTGTGAAGTCGAAAGGTCTGGAAGCCAATATCGACTGGCGTTTTGCCGACAGTCTGAGCCTGAATTCAGGTTTAACGCTGAATAACTCGGAATATACCCAAAACGTCAACGGTTACCGTGAGGGTGACAAAGTGGCGGCCATTCCGGAGCAGATGTTAAGTGCAACCCTGAAATACCAGCATGAAAATTACCGCGCAGGTTTAGGTGCCAAATATACAGCGGAATATTTTGGTGCAGCCAAACGCACTGAAATTAACAAAGTGGCGGTGTGGAACCGCGATGAAATTCCAGCCCATACCTTATTCAACCTGTATGCCGGTTACCATGCTGAAATGGCGCAGGCCGGTTTGATTCAAACACTGGATTTATCCTTTATCATCAATAACCTGACCGATAAAAGATACCTGGCTGGCGGTCAGGAAGGTGCTTATTTATTAGGTGCTGAACGTTCTGCCAGTTTGACTATCAGCTTGGGTTTCTAACTGAAACACTGAAAACATAAAACGAAAAAGGACAAGCTTTGGCTTGTCCTTTTTGTTGTGTGAATTGTTGTGTGAAAACGCGACTGAAACCGGTTGCGAGCCACGTGCCACAACAGCCAAAGCAATTTTTACAAAGCTTCCAGCTGGTAGTTGCCGCTTTTAA
>JAYRUI010000017.1:0-15045 GCA_041919175.1 Rheinheimera sp.
GTGTTTGGTTTTATGATCAACCCACCTATCGCTTTATATTATCTGCAAGGTTTAAACACCACACCAACCCACGCCCATGCCGCGCTGTTTGGGGTTTATGGTTTCCTGGCGCTGGGTTTTTGTTTATTGATCCTGCGTTATATCCGGCCACAGCTGGCTTTTGATGAAAAACTAATGAAAACCGCCTTCTGGTGGATGAACGGTGGCCTGGTGCTGATGTTATTTACCAGCCTGCTGCCTATTGGTTTTATTCAGTTTTATGCCAGCGCCACCGAAGGTTTATGGTATGCCCGCAGTGAAGCTTTTATGCAAAGTGACATTTTGCATGCACTGCGTTGGATCCGCACTTTCGGTGACGTGATTTTTATTGTCGGCGCTTTAGCAGTGAGCTGGCAGGTAGTGAAAGGGGTATTTGACCAAAAAGCCGCAGCCCAGGAGCTGCAGCAATTGGGTTGAACCGATCCATTTGCGGTTAACAAGCATTGGCTTTAAACAATCGCTGTGAATAAAAGAGCGTTCAATAACAAAAGGCATCGTTTAACGATGCCTTTTTACTTTGGCTGAGGCCATATTTTGATGAAGGCCGGTGCCAGTATCAGTATCAGGCTGGCTTATCAGCTAACAGCGTAATTTGCGCCGGGTTATTTACGCGGATATGCGTCTGGTAATAATACAAACCTGTTGGTTTGCCCTGCGACAGAAAATCAATTTTCATCCGTCGCGCCTGGCCTTTGATCAACAACTTTTTACCGACAAAATATTGTTGGGCCGAAGCTGCATCAGTACCGGCAAGGGCAGCAGCCACAGCTGGGCTCATCGCAATAGTAATATTGCGCTGGTCGCGATAATCCAGTTCGGTATTTAAATAAACTGCCCGGCCATCAGTGCCGGCAGCCTGAATGCTGAGCTGATACTCTCCCACCACCCCTTCAGGCGCTGCCGCTGCTGCAGCGGCAATAATATCCATAGTGCTGGCCTGAGTACGCTCTGCGCTGCCCTGCATAGCAGCACAGCCTGACAATAACGCCAGCATCACTACTGCGGCTAATTTCATAAAACCTCCGGTTAAATCCATTTAAAAAACAACATACTACACTTAAAACACCGCAGGCCCAAAAGCTTCTTCAGCCGGCCAGCAATATATGGCGGTTGCTCCACTGCCGCCTTTGCTCTCTGGTTTCTCCGCTGCTTTGTGTTACTTAGCCAGCACTGCTGCAGGACTATTTAGCTTTGCTTGCCAGGCTGCTGTCTTCAGGCCACAGCATAAGAACCACAAAGTAATAGCCAGCTCACCCAATAAAGAAGGTGCCAGCACCCAGGGGAATAACAAAGTAGCAAGATCCGGCGCCAGTAGTTGGGCGGCGCTATTTAATACATAACTGCCACCTGCTGCTATTAGTAAATAACCCAAAAATGCAGGCACAAATTCAGACTTAACAATCAGATAACCCCGAATGATGCAGGTCACACCAAAAAAGATCAGGCCAATACCAGAACCATGGCTGTGCATTTTCACCCAAAAGGCCGTTAGCTGCGCCAGCAGCTCGGCCGGCATCGCTGCCTGGTTTATGTGGATACGGGAACTGGATACAAGCAGGACTTCGGTCAACATACTTCAGGCTGGGGCACAGATGCTCGCCAGCTATGACTGCGTCACTGCATCTTTACGGTTCGGTCTCTACTGTTCCCGCTATTTCTCAAAGCATGGCAGCGTATTAAGTGACGATGTCGCTCTTTATTACATGCGACTGAGTTTCTCGATCTTGGAGCACAGCTCTGACGCTGTTATCGAATGGGTTCGTAAAGCAGAGGGCTTTGATTTTCCAGACGGGTTGAAAGAGGAGTTTTGGCTTCAGGCTTGTACGGCTTATGCGCAGCATGAGTACGACAACGACCCAGACCACTTTGACTCGACCATTGAATTTGCGATGAGCTTTTTACTGAACGATCGGGCTTGATTCGGACGAAAAAAAGAGGCGAACCTAAGTTCGCCTCTATTCATCAGTGTTTCACACGAGTTACCAACTACATTTGTCGGTTTCCAACTAGATTGGATCGGTTACCAACTAGAATTGTCGTGATCAAGCAACTAAAACTTACCGATAATCTTCCGGGCTTGGGCAAGCGCACATCAGGTTGCGGTCGCCGTATACGTCGTCGATACGGGTGACTGTTGGCCAGAACTTGTTGTCGGCTACGTATTGCGCCGGGAAGGCGGCGTATTGACGGTCGTAAACGCGGTCCCAGTTGGCGTCGAAAATATCGGCCATAGTGTGTGGCGCAAAGTGCAGCGGGCTGTTGTCTGCAGTCCACTCCCCTGCTTCTACCCTGGCAATTTCAGCGCGGATAGAAGTCATGGCTTCAATAAACTTGTCCAGTTCCACTTTAGATTCAGACTCTGTTGGCTCAATCATTAAAGTGCCGGCCACAGGGAATGACATAGTCGGCGCGTGGAAACCGTAGTCCATTAAACGCTTGGCAATGTCCATTTCGGTTACGCCAGTGGCTTCTTTTAACGGACGCATATCGATAATACACTCGTGCGCTACACGGCCGTTTTTGCCTTTGTACAGCACAGGGAACATCGGATCTAACTTCGCAGCCATATAGTTAGCGTTTAAAATCGCCATTTCAGTGGCCTGACGTAAACCGTCGCCGCCCATCATCTTAATGTACATCCAGCTGATTGGCAGAATGCCGGCGCTGCCAAATGGAGCGGCAGAAACTGCACCGTTGTTCGCGCCGGTATCTTCAATTTTTACCACAGCGTGGTTCGGCAGGAACGGGGCTAATTGTTTTTTCACACCAATTGGACCCATGCCAGGGCCGCCACCGCCGTGTGGAATACAGAAAGTTTTGTGCAGGTTTAAGTGAGATACGTCAGCGCCGATAAAGCCTGGTGATGTTACGCCCACCTGAGCGTTCATATTGGCGCCGTCCATATACACCTGGCCGCCGTGGGCGTGAATAATGTCACACAGCTCACGAATCGACTCTTCAAACACACCGTGGGTTGAAGGGTAAGTCACCATAATGGCGGCTAAACGGTCAGAAACAGCTTCGGCTTTGGCTTTTAAATCAGCCATATCGATGTTGCCGCTCTTATCACAATCTACCAGCACTACTTCAAAGCTGGCCATAGCCGCTGTTGCCGGGTTGGTACCGTGGGCAGAAACCGGAATTAAACAGATGTTACGGTGCGACTCACCACGGCTTTCATGGTATTTGCGGATAGCAATCATACCGGCGTATTCACCCTGAGCACCAGAGTTTGGCTGCATCGACATTTGGTCGTACCCTGTGATGTTCACCAGCCAGTCGGCCAGCTCACCAATCATCTGGTAATAACCTTCGGCCTGATCTTTAGGCACGAACGGGTGCAAAGAGGCAAATTCAGGCCAGGTGACCGGGATCATCTCGGCAGTTGCGTTGAGCTTCATGGTGCAAGAGCCCAATGAAATCATCGCGTGGTTTAATGCTAAGTCTTTGTTTTCCAGCTTTTTGATATAACGCAGCATGTCAGTTTCGCTGTGGTACTGGTTAAATACCGGGTGCGTTAAATAAGCAGAAGTACGAACTAAATCAGCAGGAATAGAGTTTGAGCCTTTGGCAACAATAGTTGCATCCAGCGCGGCAACATCTAAACCGTGGCCAGCGCCAAATACCACGTCAAAGAGCTTGGCAATATCAGCAGCTGAAGTTTGTTCGTGGAAGCTCACGCTTAAAGTGTCAGCTAAATCGGTGCGCAGGTTAATGCCGGCAGTTAAAGCACGGGCTACTACGTCACTGCGGTTGTTTACTGCAAAAGTAACAGTGTCAAACCAGCTGTTGTGCTTTAAAGCTACGCCTTTGGCGGTTAAACCAGCGGCAAATACATCGGCTGAACGGTGAATACGTTCTGCAATGTTTTTAAGGCCTTGTGGGCCGTGGTATACACAGTAGAAAGACGCCATATTGGCCAGTAACACCTGAGCAGTACAGATGTTGGAGTTGGCTTTTTCGCGGCGGATGTGCTGCTCACGCGTTTGCATCGCCATCCGCAGTGCCTGATTGCCACGGCGATCTTTTGACACACCAATAATACGGCCTGGCATAGAACGTTTGTAATCGTCACGGGTGGCAAAAAACGCTGAGTGTGGGCCACCAAAGGCCATTGGCACACCAAAACGCTGGGCTGAACCTAACACCACGTCAGCACCCAATTCGCCTGGCGATTTTAATAACAGCAGCGCCATAGGGTCTGTTGCTACCGCAACAATGGCTTTTTTCGCTTGTAAATCAGCAATTAACTGCGCGTCGTTGCGTACTTCACCTGTGGTTGACGGGTACTGAATTAAGGCACCAAATACGTCGTGGTTCAGCGCATCAGCAGCTTTACCGACAATAGTTTCAAAACCAAACATTTCAGCACGGGTACGCACCACGTCGATGGTTTGTGGGTGCACGTCATCGGCAATAAAATAAGTGTTTGATTTGTTTTTAGTCACACGTTTAGCCAGCGCCATCGCTTCAGCAGCGGCAGTGGCTTCGTCCAGCAGAGAGGCTGACGCCAGTTCCATGCCGGTTAAATCTAATGACACCTGTTGGAAATTCAGCAGCGCTTCTAAACGGCCCTGAGCAATTTCCGGCTGGTATGGCGTGTAAGCTGTGTACCAGCCCGGGTTTTCCAGCACGTTACGCAAAATCACATTTGGCGTGTGCGTTGGGTGGTAACCCATACCAATGTAAGAGGTAAACATTTTGTTTTTATTGGCAGCAGCTTTTAAATAAGCCAGCGCATCCGCTTCTGTGGTTGCTTCACCTGTCGCCAAAGGCGTTTTTAAACGAATGTCGGCAGGCACAGTCTGAGCAATCAGCTCTTCAACACTGCTAACACCCAATTCAGCCAGCATGGCTTGAGTTTCAGCGGCATTCGGGCCTATATGGCGGGCAATAAATTCTTGTTGGTTCGCGAGTTGCGACAAGGTTTTTACAGAAGTGGTCATGCCTGGAGTTTCCTAAAAAGCTTAACTGGGGCAACGGTTTGGCGTTGCAGACTTTACCCTTACGGAGCAAATTTCTGTTTGGCTTTGGCTGCTGCTAATTTAACTGCTAAAAACATTTACCCTTTCGGGTCTGGTATCTCCTAAATCATTGATGATGCAGGTAGGCGGCAACTAAGCGAGTCTCCATGAGCATAGTGAACTATGCGATTGGAGTGAGCGAAGGCGGCCAACAACCCTGCATCGTCAATGATGACGGAGAAAACAAAACCCCGCTTATTCGGCGGGGCTTGTATTGCCCTTGCGGGCCTTATTCTGCGATAGCTGCCTGATAAGCTGCGGCAGTTAATAAAGCTTCAATTTCAGCTTCATGTGATGCTTTGATTTTAAACATCCAGCCGTCAGTGTATGGCGCGCTGTTCACTGTTTCTGGTGAATCACTCAGTGCATCGTTGATAGCAACAATTTCACCAGAGATTGGTGCGTAGATGTCAGAAGCAGCTTTTACTGATTCAGCAACAGCAACGTCGTCGCCCTGAGCAACAGAGTCACCTACGTCTGGTAATTCTACAAACACCATATCACCCAGCAGGTCTTGTGCGTGTTCTGTGATACCAACTGTGTAAACGCCGTTGCCTTCACTGCGAACCCATTCGTGTGACGCTGCATATTTTAATTCTTGTGGGATAGAGCTCATGTTGTTTCCTCGGACTTAATTCGCGATTTAATATTTTGTTTATCTGACCGGCAGTTGCTGTTAAAAACAGCTGCCGGCCAAGGCAACAGCTAGTTTAGATGACTTTTTTGCCCATACGGACAAAAGACGGTTTTACTACTTTTACCGGGACTAATTTACCACGGATATCCACTTCAGCGGTTTCACCAACCGTAGCTGGTACGCGGGCCATCGCAATGGAATAACCTAAGGTTGGTGAGAAAGTACCAGAAGTAATTTCGCCTTCGCCACCTTCAACCACAACTTTTTGACCATGACGCAGCACACCTTTTTGCTCCATCACTAAACCAACCAGTTTAAAGGTGCCTTCAGCACGTTGTTTCTCAAGGGCTGCGCGGCCGATAAAGTTACGGTCCACCGGTTCCCATGCAATGGTCCAGCCCATATTGGCTGCCAGTGGCGATACGGTTTCGTCCATATCCTGACCATAGAGGTTCATGCCTGCTTCTAAACGTAAAGTGTCGCGCGCGCCTAAACCCGCTGGTTTTACACCGGCATCCAGCAGTTTTTGCCAGAAATCAGCGGCCTGCTCGTTTGGCAGTGCAATTTCATAACCGTCTTCACCTGTGTAGCCAGTGGTGGCAATAAATAAGTCGCCAGCCTGCACACCAAAAAATGGTTTCATACCGGCAACAGCAGCTTTTTGGCTGTCATTTAATAAAGTGGCGACTTTGGCTTTGGCGTTCGGGCCCTGCACTGCAATCATGGCAAATTCAGGACGTTCGGTAACTTTCACATCAAAAGTTTTGGCTTGCGCGTTGATCCAGGCCAGGTCTTTTTCGCGGGTGGCAGAGTTCACCACTAAACGGAAATAATCTTCGGACAGGAAATACACAATCAGGTCGTCAATGACGCCACCGGCTTCATTCAGCATACCGGTGTAAAGTGCTTTGCCTGGTACTGTTAATTTAGCAACGTCGTTGGCCACTAAATAACGCAGGAATTCGCGGGTGCGGGCGCCATTTAAATCAACAATGGTCATATGGGAAACGTCGAACATACCAGCGTCGGTGCGCACAGTGTGATGTTCTTCAATTTGAGAGCCGTAATGCAGCGGCATGTCCCAGCCGTGGAAATCAACGACTTTTGCGCCTGATTCGAGATGTTTGCCAATTAACACAGTTTGTTGAGCCATTTGTACCATCCTTTCTGCCAGTTATGCTCTGGCGTTGATGTAGGGTAATCATGGTCCTGCAGCATACAGCTTGTCTGGCACTTTACCGGTTTGGCCCAAAAGCCGTTTGGCAAGCGCCCGGCAATTTTGCTGATATCCACAGCATCATTACGGGTATCGCTAAAAGTTGCGCCGGATTATAGCCGATGGACTCGGCGCTCAACAGCCCCTGATTAATTAGATTTTATAATGCGAAATAAGGATTGTATACCATATACCTTAAGCTGCAGATCAGTCTGTTACCGGCACAGGCCTTGCCAGCAAAGGCAAGTCGCCACTGTTGCCTAAAGCTGCAGCCATAATTTTTTGCTTCAGAAAGGGCAGTTGATCGGTCGTTTTCATACCAACAGCTCGTACCAGTTTCGCCAACGGTGACGGCAAAGAAAAGCCCCGTTTAAACAGCTCCATAGCTGCAATCAGCTGTTGTGCTTCAGCTTTTCGCCAGCGTTCATACTGACGTAACATTCTGTTGCTTACCCAGGGCAAATTTTTTGCCATTTGCTGATTGATTAGTTCTGCTAATGCGGCAACGTCCATCAGGCCTAAATTCATGCCCTGCCCCGCCAGCGGATGTATGGTGTGCGCTGCGTCGGCAACTAAGACCACCTGCTGCTGTTGCCACTGGGTGGCATAACGCATTTTCAGCGGATATTTTTGCCTTGCACTTTGCAACTGCAATACGCCAAGTGCCGATTGGGTGGCTGCAGTGAGCGCCTGATTAAATTGCTGCTCTTCAAGGGCCAGCAACGCTGCAGCATGTTCAGGGCTGGTGCTCCAGACAATAGAGCATAAATGCGGCTCGCCAAGCGGCAATAACGCCAAAGGCCCGGTTGGCAAAAATACCTGCCGTGCGCATTGCCCGTGCGGTTGCTGAGTTTTTATTACAGCCACCAGCGCATGGTGATCATAATCCCAGAATGCCAGCGGCATTTGCTGACTTTGCCGCACTTTAGATTCAGCACCATCGGCGCCAACCAGTAATTTAGCCAGCAGCGCAGTGCCATCAGTTAAGGTGATGAGGTTTTGCTCGTCACCGGCATTAATTTGCGCAATTGTGCGGCCAAACAAACACTGGACCTGCGGATATTGTTTCAGCCGTTGATAGAGCTGCTGACAAAGCTGCTGGTTGTCGACTATCCAACCGAGTTCAGCTTCATTTTGGCTATGTGCATCAAACTGAATGCGGGCAAAACTGTCGGCTTCCCACACTTCCATCTGCTGATAAGCCGGATTTGCCGTTAAGCCTTGCCAGACCCCTAAAGCGCTTAATAATCTTTTTGATGCCTGATTCAGCGCACTGACTCTTTGCAACAAAGGTGCTGTAGGTTCTGGCGCAGGCCCTTGTTCCACCAGGGTAATTTTTAGTTGCTGGCTATGCTCGCCTGTTGCCAGCAACAAGGCCAGAGTTAAACCGGCGCTGCCGCCACCCACTATCAGTACATCAGACGTTTGCATCAGATTGGCCTCCGGGGCCTGGTTGAAGATGGCAGGAAGATAAATGCTGCTGCGCTGTTGCCGGCCCGTTTTCAGAAATACTGGCCTGCGCTGCCATCATACCAACCAGCTGTTGCTGCTGGTTTTTTAGCGGAGTCAGCCCCATGGTTTGATTGGCAAATTGCTGCTTTAAGAAATCAATTTGCATTAAGACTGTTAACCCTATGCTTCGACCCAGCGCCAACAGCCGCGAGCTGTTGGAGAATAACCGCACCAGACCGTCGGTGAGGCGAATCACTTGTTGCATATCTGGGCTTCGCAGCTTTTGATAAGCCGAAGTGACGGCATAACAACCTGGATCTGCAGCGTTTGCCACTAAAGCGCGGATAGCGGCGATATCCCGCAGCGCCAGATTAAATCCTTGTCCTGCAATAGGATGCAAATTGTGCAGGCTATTGCCACACAGCAATAACCGGTGTTTGCTGGCCTGCTCGGAAAACTTCAGTGTTAAAGGGTAACTCACTCTGCTGCCAACACTTTGCAACACTCCGGCTCTGTAACCAAAAGCCTGCTGCAACCGCGCCAGAAACTCAGCGTCCGGCAACTGCTGCACAGTTGCCGCCTGCTCCGGTGACATAGTCCAGACCAGCGAATAACGCTGTTTGGTTAACGGCAATAACGCCAGTGGGCCCTCTTTGGTAAAACGTTCATAAGCGCGCTGCTGATGTGGGGTCTGAATGCCGATATTGGCAATCACAGCGGTTTGACCATAAGGGTGTTGCCGCTGGCTGATCCCGGCCAGCTGCCGGGTTGGAGAGTCGCCGCCTTCACAAAGCACCAGTAACTTTGCACTGAGCCTGCGGCCACTTTGTAGTTCAAGCAGGTACTGCTCAGTTTCAGGCTGAAGTGTTTTAATTTGATCCGGCCTGAACCAGGTTAAATTGCCTTTTTGTACAAACTGGCTGAGTTTTTTATATAAAACGGCGCCAATCCATTCAATTTCAATCACTTGCCCCAGGCTTTGCCGGTTAAATTCGCTCGCCGACAAATACACTTTGCCAAAATGACCTTTATCCGACACCTGAATATGTTCAATGGCACAAGCATGCTCAGCCAGTTCCTGCCATAAACCCCAGGCCGACAATAACTCAATACTGCCGGCGGCCAGCGCTATGCTGCGGCTGTCAAAACTGAGTTTGGGGGCAATGTCCGTTTGAGCGGCCGCTTGCTCGGCTTGTTGTTCGACAATGGCAACCCTCAGCGCCGGATTTTGGCAAAGCAATGCATAAGCCAGCATGGCGCCTGTCATACCACCACCGGCAATCACCAGATCAAAACTATCTGTCTGCAACTGAGGTCCTTATGTCATTTTTGGTTTGTGGCTCAGACACAAACCGGGTTTTATTGAGCACCTCTTCGGTCAGATTCAGATGACCTTCTTTGATCACCAACAAATCATCTTCAATCCGTACCGCCAGGCCCCACCATTTTTTGTCGCAGTCTGAACCTGTTGGAATATAAAGCCCAGGCTCTATCGTCAGCACCATGCCGGGCTCAAAGGGCCGTTCTGTGTCGTTCTTTTTGTAAGCGCCAACATCGTGTACATCCAGGCCAAGCCAATGACCAAGACCATGAATAAAATACTTTTTACAGGCTTGCTCTTTGATAAGCGCTTCAAGTTCACCCTGCAAAATACCAAGATCCAGCAAACCTTTGGTCAGCTCAAAAATAGCGGCAGCCACTGTGTCTTTGGTGCTGTTGCCCGGTTTTACCGCAGCGCAGGCGGCATATTGGGCGTTAAGCACCACCTGATAGAGTGCCGCTTGTTCAGCGCTGAATTTGCCGTTCACCGGGAAAGTGCGGGTAATGTCGGCCGAATAACCGGCCAGCTCACAACCAGCGTCAATCAGCACTAAATCGCCGTCTTTCAGCTGTGTGTTGTTGTCGGTGTAATGCAAAATACAGCCGTTTTCGCCGCCACCCACTATGGTGTTGTAGCCCGCATCCCTTGCGCCTTGCATGGCAAAATGAAAACGGATAATTGCTTCTAACTGATACTCCCACATACCGGCTTTGCATTGGCGCATGGCTTCAGAGTGCGCTTCTGCACTGATTTTGCAGGCTTTTTGCATCATGCTGATTTCGGCTTCGTCTTTAAATAACCGAAGTTCGGCAATAATGGGGCGTAAATCAAATTGTTGGCTTGGTGCCTGATAACCCTTTTTCGGGTATCTGCGCAAAGTGGCCAGCGTGCTGCTCACCAGCGCATCAAATTCAGCATAAGTGCCCTGGCTATACACCAAGGTGGTCTTCTGATTCAGCGCATTTTGCACTTCAAGCGGCAGGTTTTCATTGCTGACCGCCGGTAAACCAAAGGTCGCAGCGGCAAGCTCAGCGCCATAACGGCGGCCTTGCCATATTTCTGCCAGCTCGTCTTTGGGCCGGCACAGCAGCAGCTCAGTCACTTCCCCTGCTGGCGATTTTTGCATAATTAACAAAGCGTCAGGCTCAGGAAAACCGGTCAGATAGTTAAAATCACTGTCCTGGCGAAATGAAAATTCGGTATCGCGGCTTCGGGTAATTTCAGCAGCTGCGCTTACCAGCAACACTGAATTATCCGGAAGTTGCGCCATCAGACGGGCGCGGCGGCTGGCAAAAACAGCGGGAGCCACAGTTGGAACCAAAGTGGGTGCCATAAAATTCAATCTCCTGACAACAGCAATTCAATTAATGCAGGGTTTTGGCAGCGACTTCGCTGATAGTAAATTTTTGTCCTACTTCGTTAAAGCAGGTCAGCACCAACAGACGCATATGCTCCAGCACCAGGAAATATGACTCTTCATTTTCGGCGTCGCTGGCATCATCTTCGGTATGAATATCAATACGGGTGACTTCAGTCAGCTGATCAATAGCTTCGCGGACATCCGGCGACACCAGCGATAAATCGGTTTGCTGAATGGCAAAACCCACTAAAAATGCCTGAGCCCATTCAATCATCGCTTCCAGCCGTTCCGGCATCGCATCGTCGTCGCTCGGTAACAATAACTGCAGGCTGTAATCTTCTTCCGCCAGCTGACGGGCAGTTTCGGCAATTAATTGTTCAATTAAGCCTTTTAAATGTGTATTCAGCGCTTGTCCGTCGTTTAAGAAGTCGTACAGAACTGGTAAAATCGTGCCCGCATCCGCCGGAATACCGGCACTGAGCATACCGGCAATCAATCCCTGTAACTCGGCAGCTGACGCCATCACCGAATGTTGATCAAGTTGACTGGTCCAGTGATCGTAGTTAAGCAGCAGTTGAGAAGTCATATTAATCCGGTATTCACAATGATAATTGACACTATGCTATCACCGCCGCCAGGCAGCGCCAAGTCAGTGCCTGTCGGCCGCCTTCAGATAGTCAGCATCCAAGATGGAAAGATAGGTTGATATGTATCCAAAAAAGCCAACAGCAGAACCAAATAAAAACAAACCTAAACAACTGACAGTTTCAGTGCTGGGCCGCCATATGAAAATTGCCTGCCCGGCCGGTCAGGAAGAAAAATTGCAAAATGCCATGCTGGAACTGGAAGAACGGGTCAGCAAAACCAAATATCAACCTGGTGTACACGGCGCTGAAGACGTACTGCTGATGATTGCATTAAATTTGTGCAATGAGTTACTGGAACTGAAAAAGAACGCAGATTAGGGCTTACGGCGCGGTTTGCAGCTGATATACTGTTTGAGTTCTCTGGGTTGTTTGTGTTCAGACTGATGTCCCCGAGCCGATACTTGTTTTAACATAGGAATTCTTTTCCAGCACTATTGTGCAAGCCCGGCCCGTACCGGGAAGCCTGCGGTGCTGATCTGACTTCCGCCTTGAACCTATGGTTCGAGGCTAACGTTTGACACGGCAATTCGGAGAACACTTCCTTTCTTGTTAAGCCTTTTTAAATCCGCTGTATTCCGTGCTACTTCTGTGTAAAACTCCTTTTAGTTCAGCACTTTTAATGTGATTTTTGATGACAGATGTAACAACTGCTGCCGATATCAACAGTCAACGTCAGGCTATCCGCCAGCAAGTACGTAAACTGCGTAACGCCTTAAGCCAGCAGCAACAACAACAAGCGGCACAGCAGCTTGCAGAACAGATGGTACAACTGCCGCAAGTGATGGACGCAACTCATATTGCCTTGTATCTGAGCAACGACGCTGAACTGGATACCAAACCGCTGATCCAGGCGTTATGGCAAGCGGGCAAACACATCTATTTACCTCTGCTGCACCCTTTTGTACCTGGATATCTTATTTTTCAGCGTTATCAGCAAGATACGCCAATGAAGTTCAACAAATTCAAAATTCCGGAACCTGTACTCAATTGCGCCGGGCTGATACCTGTGGCTGAGCTTGACGTCATTTGCACGCCACTGGTGGCTTATGACGCCAAAGGCAACCGGCTTGGTATGGGCGGCGGTTTTTATGACAGAACGCTGAGCCAAATACCTCCAGGCCAGTTCAATCAAGCGCTAAATCCAACGGCTGAAGCCCGTCAAACCTGCCTGATAGGTCTGGCTCATCAATGTCAGCAAGTCGCCGAAATACCTGTGGAAGCCTGGGATATTCCACTGCCGCTGATTGTCACGCCAAGCCAGGTTTTGCGGCAAAAAATTAAAACAGTCGTTTAAATGACAACAACAGACACTGGTGCAACAACAACTTTTTGTTATACTCGCCGCTTCGCAGCAACATTACGGTTTATATGGAAATCCTGATCCTTGTCAGTTTAATTCTGTTAAATGGCATTTTTGCCATGTCTGAAATTGCGATAGTTACAGCACGCAAATCAAGGCTGACAGCCCTTGCCCATAACGGCAAATCTTCCGCAGCGATAGCCCTGAAACTGGCCGAAGATCCCACACAGTTTTTATCTACAGTGCAGATTGGTATCACTTCAATTGGTATCTTAAACGGTATCTTTGGTGAAGCTATTCTGGCCGGCCCTTTTGCTATCTGGCTGCAGGAACTTGGCATGCCGGCGGCTTTTAGCAGCATTTTTGCAACTGTGCTGGTAGTTATCGTGGTGACTTACATTTCAATCGTGGTAGGTGAACTGGTGCCAAAACGTATTGGCCAAATCAGCGCTGAAACTATTGCCTGTGTGATGGCTAAACCTATGTTATTGCTGGCACTTCTCACCAAACCTTTTGTCTGGTTATTGTCAGGCTCAACCCATGCCTTAATGCGCTTGTTTGGTTTTTCGCAAAGCCAGGAATCCAATGTCACCCACGAAGATATTCATGCCATGTTGCAGGAAGGCTCAAGCTCAGGCGTGATAGAACACAATGAACATACCATGGTGAAAAACGTGTTCCGACTTGATGAGCGCAGCATTTCATCGTTAATGGTGCCGCGCTCTGACATTGTGTTTCTGGACGTTGAGCATTCCATTGAAGAAAACTTAAAGCTACTGACCCAATCACCACATTCGCGTTTTCCGGTGTGCCGTGGTCATGCTGATGATTTAATTGGTGTTGTTTCTACCAAACAGCTGCTGGTGCAATCGGTTTCCGGCAGCCTGACCGATTTGGCGGCGCTGGCCCAGCCTTGTAACTTTGTACCGGACAGCTTAACAGGTATGGAACTGCTGGAGCATTTCAGAACAACCGGCAGTCAGATGGTATTTGTGGTTGACGAATACGGTGATTTAAAAGGTTTAGTGACGCTGCTTGATCTGATGGAAGCCTTAACAGGTGAATTTAACCCTGATGATGGCGAAGATCTGATGGTGATCATGCGCGACGACGGTTCATTATTGTTAGATGGTTTATTGCCGGTGATTGATCTGAAAGATTGTTTAGGTATCAATAAGTTGCCGGAAGAAGACAGCAACAGATATCAGACACTCAACGGTATGATTATGTTGTTGCTTGGCAAGATGCCACAAACAGCTGACAAAGTTGAAGTGGCAAACTGGACTTTGGAAATTATCGATATGGACGGCAAACGTATTGATAAAGTGCTGGCGATAAAAAAGCCTGATTTTATTGAAGCCGATGATTTAAATAGCGACAGCGACAAGTCTGGTTAACATTTGCTTACTGGTTTTTTAAACCCGACGCTGAATTTTGACTTTTCGTCGCACAATAAAGACCGCCCCTCCGGCGGTCTTATTGTTTTATGGTAGGCTGCCTCCGACCTTTAAAATAAGTTCTAACAGTTCAGGTCGATTAACCCGGGTCTGGATCCCTGCCCACTTTTTCAGGAACATCAAATGCAAACAAAAACCCTGATGGCTCTGTCATCAACTTTGTCATCTATGTTGTTATTAACGGCCTGTAGCGCAAGCTCACCAACAACGACTGCAGCTGCAACACCAACTGTTGCAGTTGCAGCAGGCGTTGCAACAGCGGCCGGTGCTGATGCCAACCGTATCGCTGCCCATATGCAATTTCTGGCTGATGACGCCCTTGAAGGCCGTGACACCGGCAGCAAAGGTCATTTAATTGCCAGCAAATATATCGCCACCAACTTCCAGCAGCTGGGTTTAACACCGGCCGGTGATAACGGTGGTTTTTTCCAGCAAGTGCCACTGAAACAAAGCAAACTGGTGAATAACAGCGCCAGCCTGAGCTTTAACATCAATGGCAAAAATGTGGCTGTGCCCTTTCCAAAACACTTTTTCACAGGCCCAAGCAGCCACAACGGCAAAGTAGAAGTGAAAGACGCTGAACTGGTGTTTG
>JAYRUI010000018.1:0-14984 GCA_041919175.1 Rheinheimera sp.
CAACAGCCTTGTGCCAATCATGCAGCAACTGTTGCCGCGCTAAACCCGTCATGCCAGGTTCAAACCGCTGCAGTGGCCTTGGCAAAGCTGCCGTTGCCGCTAAATCGGGGTACCAGCCATGCGCGATACCAGCAAGCAGCGCAGCGCCATAAGCTGAAGTTTCGGTGCTTGCAGGCCTTAACACCGGCACATTCAGCATATCTGCCAGGAATTGGCAAAACCAGCTGTTCACCACCATGCCACCATCCACTTTCAGCGCCGTCACCTTGGCACCATCGGCTTGCATGGCCGCTAATAAATCAGCGGTCTGATAAACCACTGCCTCCAGCGCCGCCCTTGCCAGCTGCGCTTTACCGCTGCCAAGCGTCATTCCCACTAAAGCCGCCCGCACATCGGCACGCCAATAAGGCGCGGCCAAACCGGTAAAAGCCGGCACTAAATACACGCCGCCATTATCCAAAAGCCCGGCAGCCAGCGCTTCAGTTTCACTGGCGCACTGGATTACACCCAACTGGTCACGCAGCCATTTCACCGCGGCACCAGCCACAAAAATAGCGCCTTCCAGCGCATATTGGGTGTGGCCCTGCACTGTGCTGGCTACCGTGGTTAACAACCTGTTGTTGGAATAAAGCGGTTTGTCGCCGGTATTCAGTAAGGCAAAACAACCAGTGCCATAGGTGCTTTTTAATGCGCCCCGAAACACACAACCCTGCCCTATCGCCGCCGCCTGCTGATCGCCTACCAGCGCCAATACCGGCAAGGCAAGCCCTAAAACGGCTTCTGCGCAAAGGCCATAAAAATCCGCACTTTGTTTTACCTGTGGCAAACAATGTGCCGGCACGTTAAACAGCTGCAGTAACTCAGCATCCCATTGCAGACTATTGATATTAAACAACATAGTGCGGCTGGCATTACTGCTGTCAGTGGCAAACACAGCGCCGCCGGTCAGGCGCCATAATAAAAAGCTGTCGATGGTGCCAACACAAAGTTGCTGTGCCGCTGCTGCTTGTTGCACTGCCGCATTATTCTGCAACAACCAGTTGATTTTGCTGGCGGAAAAATACGGGTCCAGCTCCAGGCCGGTTTTTTGTTGCACCAAAGCTGCGTGGCCCTGCGCTTTGAGCGCCACACAATCATCCGCAGTGCGCCTGTCTTGCCAGACAATAGCGGGCGCCAACACTTCGGCAGTGGTTTTGTGCCAGGCCACTGTGGTTTCCCGCTGATTGCTGATGCCAAGCCCCACCACCTGCAATTGCAGCTGCTGCGCTTGTTTCAGCACATCGCGGCAGACTTTGAGCACCGACAACCAGATCTGTTCGGCGTCCTGCTCCACCCAGCCCTGCTGCGGATACTGGCAATTCAGCTCCTGCTGCGCTTCTGCCAGCATCTCACCTTGCTGATTAAATAACAAAGCCCGGCTGGACGACGTGCCCTGATCCAGCGCCAGCATCACCTGTTGCATTTATACTCCTGCGGCCAAAGCCGGTTAAAAGGTTTGCCCAAGCGACAAATAAAAACGGTACGGCTGCTGCTGCGCACCGGCTTCTGCCTGACCATAACCCAGATATAAAGGGCCAAAAGGGCTGTCCCAACCGGCAAAAATACTGCCAGCCCAAATCCAGCCTATGTCGTTATTATTGCTGGCTCTGCTAAAACGCGGCTGGTACACAGCGCCCCGCTCCAGTGAAGCGCCCAGATAAAAAGGAGCGTTAAAAAAGCTAAATTTGCTGTCGTTCAGCTGATATAAATACACCAGACTGCCAAAACGCACTTCGGAGCCAAATAAATAAGCTTTAGGGTAACCGGATAAATTTAACAAACCACCAAGCGAATATTGCTCCAGCGCCAGCACTTGCGCGTCGCCGTCAAACAGATCCCAACGCACTCTGCCGCGCAGCACCTGATTGCCAAAACGCCGAGCCCCCTGCAGCTGAAACATCGAGCTGACGCTATTGCTGCGGCTTTGCAGCACGTTGTCCTGCATGCGCTGCACAGTGGCTTCAAACTTCAGGCCGCGGCTTGGAAAACTAATGCTGTCGAGATTGTCCCATGACCAGCCGGCGGCAACACCACGGCGTAAATAGGAAAAGGAGCCAAACCCAAGCTGCGCGGCTACACTGGCGGGCAAACGGTACTGACCGTCTTTTTGCAACAAACCCAGGCTTAACCTGCTGTGATCGGAAGGCTCATAACCCAGTTCAGTGCCCAATATCAACTCGGAGTTCGTTAATTCACCGTCCGACAAGCCCCTATTATCTTCCAGCCCCAGCACAGTGCGCTGTTGTTGCAATTTGGTGGCACTGTAAAAACCCGAAGCCCCTAAAGGCCAATACAATTCAGTTTGCAGATTTTTGTCGGTGCCAAGGGCGATATCGGTTTGCCATTCAGCACCAAAAGGTGATAAGCCGGTCCATAAATAAGAAGCGGCCAGCTGATAACTGTGGGTATTGCGAAAATCGTCTTGCAGCTGCAAGCGGAAGTTTAAATAAGCCGGACCCCAGCTTTTTTCCAGCGCCTGCACTTTTAACAGCTGCTGCCCATCGGCTTTACGTTGTAAGCTGGAACTGACGCGCTCCATAGTGTCCAGGCCATAAACACGATGCAGCGCCTGACTTAGCTCATCTTTGCTTAATAACTGGCCCGGGGTTAAATCCAGTCGTTTTAACAATACTTCATCGGCCAGCGCAGTTTGGTTATCCAGTTCAACCCCCGACAACTGCAGCGGTTGCTGGCGTTTTTGCCGGTGTTGTTGCCGCCAGCCGGCATAAAGCGAGGGCTGGCTTAAGGCCGAAAAAGCCTGCTGCTGTGCTTTGGCATTCACTTCACCGGCCCTGATGGCTTCATCCATCCGGTTAAATTCTAAAGTACCGATATGCTCAAGCTTGGGTTTGAGCAAAATATCGCCCGGAGCTAACAAAGCCAGCTGACGATCGACCGCTTCACGCACTAAAAAACTGGTCAGCTGCTCAGTGATGGCCACCGCACTATTTAGCTCATGCTGCTCCAGCAAAGGTGCATCTATGGCAACAGCTATCACTTTGTCGGCACCAAGCGCCTTGGCCACACTCACCGGCAGGTTATTGGCAACACCGCCATCGACCAGCCATAGACCATCCAGCTCCAGCGGCCGCACTACACCAGGAATGGACATTGACGCCTGCACTGCCTGCAATAAACTACCGCGGCTTAATACCACGGTATCCCGGTTCACCAGATTGGTCGCAACGGCACGAAACGGAATGGCCAGCTCGTCAAAACTGGCAAGCTCAGGCACCACGCCATAAGCATGACGGATCAGCGTCGCCATCGACTGGCCGTGCAAGACGCCTTTGGGCAATTTCACACCAGAAGCGTCCAGGCCGATATCGAGATTGATCGGAAAATCATCTTTTTGCTGTTTGCGCCGCACCGGCATTTCATCCCGCGCCACTCTGTCGCGAAAACCCTGGCCCCACTCAGTTGTGCGCAGAATGTTTTCAATTGCAGCCGGGCTATAACCCAGCGCATATAACCCACCGACATAAGCGCCAATACTGGTGCCAACAATCAGATCCACCGGCACTTGCTGTTGCTCAAGTTGTTTGAGCACCCCAACATGGGCGCCTCCGCGCGCGCCACCGCCACCCAGCACCAGCGCAATACAAGGTCGGCCTTGCACTTTGGCACAAGGGCCGCTGCTTTGGGCATGGGCGGCAAAAGGGAATAACTGCCATAACAGCATCAACAGCGCTAATGGCGTTTTGGCAGAAATACACTTCATCATCAATCCCTTATGTTGTGAAACTCCAGCTTAGCGGAGTCAGACCCTTCTGCCAATTATCAACTTGCTGTGGCACAAGCCGTATTGATATAGCGCAGCTACACAAAATAAATGAAAATATTTTTTTGCACTGCTCCGTCCAGTAAATCAATTATTTACCACAAATAACGTCAACTTTCTTTACATAATCATGTAAAGGTTACAACAAGTGCAATTTCGCTATATTGAAATTGTCACAATTATTCTCTAACGTGCTCAAGCTGAAGAAAAAGTGAATATTTTGCCTGCAAAAATTCACCAAAAATCAACAAACAGCTCAACCAACTATCACAGCCATGGAAACCCTATGAAACTAAAAATGCTCCTGCTGCCGGCTCTGCTTGCGCCAGCACTTCAGGCGGAACCTTTTTTTTCGGAATATGTAGAAGGTTCTTCAAACAATAAAGCGCTGGAAATTTATAATCCGGCCGACACCCCAATCGATTTAACTGACTACACCATTCAGGTCTACTCAAATGGTAAAACCACTATTGGTAAAACCATTAAACTGTCGGGCCAATTAGGTCCGAAGTCGGTGTTAGTGCTGGTTGACGAAAAAGCAGAACAGACACTGCTGGCAAAACAAAGTGTTGGTGTGGTTACTTTAGGCGTCGATAACTTTAATGGTGATGACGCTATTGCGTTGTTTAAAAATAAAGGCGCCACCCTGTTAGATGTGATTGGCCAGATTGGTCTGGATCCTGGCACTGCATGGGGCAGCTCAGTGAAAACGCTGGACACCACCCTGGTACGGAAAAGCAGCATTGGCAAAGGCGACAATGTTGCGAACGACGCCTTTGACCCGGCAGCAGAGTGGGAAGGTTTTGCCACCAACACTTATAGCAACCTTGGCAGTCATGCAGGTAGCGGTGGTGGTACTGAACCCGATCCGGAAGAGCCGGTTCCAACGCCAACTTTAGGTAAATGTGGTGATGCCGCCAGCAAAATCAGCCTGCTGCAAGGCGCTGGTGCAGTTTCTGCTGAAGTGGGTAAAACCCATGTCATTGAAGCTGTTGTGACCCAGATTGTTCCTACAGCGACCGGCTTTTTTGTCCAGGAAGAACTGGCCGATCAAGACGCTGATAACAACACTTCCGAAGCTATTTTTGTATACAACAATGGTGTGACTGATTACCCGCAAGTGGGCAACAAAGTGCGTATTCAGGGTGTGGTTGAAGAATTTTTCACCAAAACCCAGCTAAAACGCAGCACTGCAATGCTGGACTGTGGCGCCGGTGAAATGATTAACGCCATCAGCGTCACTTTACCTGTCAGCAACCTGGCGCTTTGGGAAAGTATGGAAAGCATGCAGGTGCAGTTTAACCAGACGTTAACTGTGGTCGACACTTACAACCTGGGTACTTATGGTGAACTGGCGCTGGCCAACGGCCAATTGTTTGTACCAACCAATCTGTACCGTCCTGGCACGCCTGAAGCTGTGGCTTTAGCCGATCAGAACCGTCGTAATAAAATTGTGCTGGACGATCTGCAAAACGGTAAAAATCCGGCCAACATTATTTACCCGGCGCCAGGCCTTTCAATGTTTAACCCGGTACGTACTGGCGACAGTTTCAGCCAGCTGCAAGGCACTTTGGATTACAGCTTCAACGCCTGGCGTTTGTTGCCGGTGACAACACCACAATTTATCAACAGCAATCCACGTACTGAAACGCCGGAACTGAAAAACAACGGCAGCCTGAAAGTCGCCAGCTTCAACGTGCTGAACTACTTTAACGGCAACGGAGATGGCACAGGCTTCCCAACAGATCGTGGTGCTTCGACCCTGCAAGAGTTTGAACGTCAGTCTGATAAAACAGTGGCCGCTTTACGGGCGCTGGACGCTGATGTGGTTGGGTTAATGGAAATTGAAAACGACGGTTATGGCCCAGAAAGCGCTATTGCTGATTTAGTCAATAAACTCAATAGTGATGACAGCGGCGACAGTTACGCTTTTGTACAGGTACCAGGCGCCGATCAACTCGGCTCTGATGCTATCGCTGTAGGTTTGATCTACAAAACCAACAAAGTGGAACCTCTGGGCAATGCAGTCACCACCAGCGCTGGTGTCTTTGGTTTTGGTAACCGTCAACCACTGGTACAGAGTTTTAAAGAAAAAGCCAATGGTGAAGTTTTCACTTTAGCGGTTAATCACTTTAAATCGAAAGGTAGCTGCCCTGCCGGTACCACCAACCCTGACCGTGATTTAAAAGACGGCCAGAGCTGCTGGAACGCCACCCGTGTGAAAGCCGCCAACGAGCTGATGACCTGGCTTGCCACCAACCCAACTGGGACTGCGGATAAAGATGTGCTGGTGATTGGCGACTTAAACTCCTACGCCAAAGAAGATCCGATCCACGCTTTTGTCAGCAATGGTTTTGTTGATTTAATTGCCAAACATCAGGGCAGCCATGGTTATGGTTATGTGTTTGGCGGTGAAAGTGGTTATTTAGACCATGCACTGGCCAGCACCACCTTGTCGTCTCAAACCACTTATGCCACTGAATGGCATATCAATGCCGACGAGCCAATTGTGTTTGATTACAACAATGAAAACAAAACCTTACAGCAGCAAAACGATTTGTACGCTGCCAATCAGTTCCGTTCATCAGACCATGATCCGGTGATTATTGAACTGGCGTTAAAAGCTGAAAACCCGGCCGACTTTGATAAAGACGGTGACGTGGATAACAAAGACATCAGTATGTTTAATACCTTGCTGCGTAGCGGCGCTGTGTTACCACTGATTTATGACTTTAACAAAGATGGCAAAGTAAATTCGCTGGATGCCCGTGCTATGACGGCCCTCTGTACTTATGCCCGTTGCGCTATTCAATAACAAAGCGCTGTTGCACAACAAATAAAGGAAAAAACGATGTTAAAACAATTATTTGCCGCAGCTGCTTTGCTGCTGAGTCTGCAAAGTCAGGCAACAGTCATTACAGTTGAACTGGATAAAAACCAATATGAAGTGGGTGACACTGTGACAGCTCAACTGTGGCTCAGCGACATTCACACTTTAGTCACCAGCTTTAATACCAGCCTGCTGTTTAACGACCAGCTGTTACAGCTGCAATCTGTGCTGTTTGGTGAGTTTCTGAGCCTGCCAGCTGTTGGCAGCGACCGGGGCAGCCAGCAAACTGCCGGTCAACTGGATCTGTGGGAACTGTTTTTTGGTTTTTCCACTGAAGATATCGACGAACTGCGTGCTGTGCAGCCTGGCAATAAATTCTTGCTGGCCAACATCAGCTTCACTGCGCTGAAAAATGGTTTGTCTGAACTGTCACTGCGTAACTCAGCCGTCACTTACGAGCCTTTGGGTGATGCCCCTTATATGGATGAAGAAGTGATGCCAGGTGGCGCTTTTGTGCAAACCGGCAACCCTGCTTTAGTGTCAGCGCCAGCAACTGCCTGGTTAATGTTACCAGCTTTGCTGCTGATGCTGCGTTTACGCCGCGACTAAACCCTGAAGCTGTTTAAGGCTTGCAAAACCAAACCGCCTCCGGGCGGTTTTTTTATTGCCAAATCTGGCAAATCACCGCGATTTTAACCGCTTTGCCAGCAAGGGCGTTGAAAGCGGCGCATTCTGCGCCTATTGTTATCAAACAAAAAAGATAAGTGACTGAAACTGCACAGATGTTCGCGGCTATAGTACCCAATATGATATTCTTTGCCCTCATCAAAGCATTCCAGTCCGACGAGGTCTCATGTTTGATTCTTTACGTGTTCGCCTGATTATTCTGCTGATTGGCTTATTAAGCCTGATGACAGTCGCTATTGGGGTAGCCACTTTAAGTGCGATGAAACGCAACAACCAGAGCCAGGCGCAACAAAGTCTTTCCGTTGCCACTAAAGTATTTCAACAACTGTTAGACATCAGATCAGAACAGCTCAGCACTTCGGTGCGTATTGTTGCCAGCGATTTTGGCTTTCGCCGCGCTGTTGCCACTTCCGAGCAGGACACTATCAGTTCAGTGCTGGAAAATCACGGCGGCCGTATTCAGGCCAGTGTCAGTATGTTGTTATCACCATCCGGCACCTTATTAGCCAGCACAGCGGCAGACATCACCCAAAACCAAATCAGCCAGCTTTACCAGCAGATGAAACAAAGTGGCCGCAACAATTACACCGATATCCTGTTGCTTGGCAATGACGCTTATCAGCTGGTGATGGAGCCGGTGATGGCCCCACAGTTAATTGCCTGGGTCGGCATGGGTTTTAAACTGGATCAGGCACTTGCAGAACAAATTAAAGGCGTCACCGACCTCGACATCAGCTTTCAGCGTTTACAGGCAGAACATTTAGTCCCATTGGCTGCAACAGTACCGCTGGCACTGGCCACCACACTGGCAGAGGAGCACAAGGCGGCTGCCGCCAACACTGCTGATGACAGCAAAGCTGAAGCACAGTTTTTTGCCGACAACATGCCGCCTTATTTAAATCATGCGGTTGCCCTTGATCAGGAGCAACAACTGTTTGCTTATTTACACCTGGCAACAGCGCGTTTTCGCGAAAACTACCAGCAGGCCAGGCAACAATTGCTGATGATTTTTGGTCTGGGATTGTCGCTGGCGTTATTGCTGGCTTATGCGGTTGCCCGCAGTATCACGTTGCCGCTTAAACAACTGACAGAATTTGCAGGAAGAATAGGCCAGGGTCTGAATGCCGAAGCGCCTTTGGTGCATAAGGGTGAAGTAGGCTTGTTAAGCCAAACCCTGAAACGGATGCAACTGGATATCAGCAAGCGGGAACAACAAATTTTATACCAGTCGCAGCATGATGCGCTGACCGGCCTTGCCAACCGCAGCCTGGCCGAACTGAAGCTACCGCCTTTGTTACAGCTGCCGCAAGCGCAGTTGCTACTGGTCAATATCAAAGACTTTAAACATATCAACGATGCTTTTGGTTACCAGAATGGCGACTTACTGCTGCAACAACTGGCCAAAAGGCTGGAAAAATCACGGTTAAAACCACTGTTGATCGCAAGATTAGGCGGTGATGAATTTTTGCTGTTGCATCAGCACCAGCTTAATAGCGAACAGTTAAAAATCATTCAGCAACAGCTGTCACAGGATTTTAAACTACAGGACTCCGGCTTAAACCTGACATTAGCGCTGGCACTTTATGCACCAACGCCACAGGATGGTTTTGCTGCCGGTGACGCACTGCGCCGGGTAGATATTGCCATGATGCACGCCAAGCAAAGAGCTGACCATATCGCCTGGTATCAGCCAGGGCAAGACGAAAGCCATCAACGGGAACTCACCATACTGCACGACTTGCCGCTGTCTCTGCAAAGCGGCCAGATGTTTGTGGTGTATCAGCCTAAAGTGGATTTAGCCAGTCGCAGTTGCCAGAGCGCCGAAGCGCTGATCCGCTGGCAGCATCCCCAGCTTGGTTTTATTCCGCCTGACGAATTTATCCGGCTGGCTGAACATTCCGGCTTAATCGCACTGGTCACCCATTGGATGATTGATCAGGTGATGGCGCAACTGGCCAGCTGGCACCAACAGCAGATCCAGATGCAGGTGGCGATTAACCTGTCAGCCAACGACTTAACCAACCCTGAGTTACCGGCTTTGTTGGCGGCCAAATTACAACAATTTGGCCTGGGTCCCGGCGCTTTGGCACTGGAAGTGACGGAAGGCGCCGTGATGCAGGAGCCGCTGAAAGTTATTGAAATTTTAACCCAGCTGCGGGCTATGGGCATTGATTTAGCCATAGACGACTTTGGGACTGGCCAGTCTTCGCTGGCCTATATTAAACAGCTGCCGGTGCATGAAGTAAAAATCGACCGAGCCTTTATCAAAGACATTGAGCATAATCAGAATGATGAGCTGATAGTTGCCGCCACCACCCAACTGGCACATGGTCTGGGTTTAATGGTTACAGCAGAAGGTCTGGAAAATAAAGCCGGTTTGGCCAAGTTACAGCAACATGGCATCAACACAGTGCAGGGTTATTATTTTTCCAAACCTCTGACTGCGGCAGCATTCAGTGCATGGTTGTTGCAATTCCCGCTGCAACAGCACAGTTATTTTAATGAGGACAAACAATGAGATATCTGGCGCTGATGTTATTGGCATTCAGCCTGCCCGTTGTGGCGGGCAGCAAGGTGATTGCAACAGGCGGTGCCAGCAGTATTGAAGGTGCGGCCGGCGGCGGCATAGTGCCATGGGCTGTGATTAACGGTTATGCCAGTAGTGGTCAGTGGTCGGTCACCGCTTTTAACAATAATGTCGGGGTTGATGATTTTACGCTGCACACTTATGGAGTGGGCGCCAGTTATAACAATGAATGGGAACTGTCATTCACCAGGCAAAAGTTTAACCTCGATACGATAGGCGGCGACCTGCAACAAGACATACTGGGACTGAAATATCATCTGGCCGGCGAGCTGCTCTACAGCGCCATGCCACAACTCAGTGTGGGTATGCAGTATAAAAAACACCGCAACTTTGTCCTGCCTGCCGCCGTTGGCGCCCGCGATAATAACGACATTGATTATTATCTGGCGGCCAGCAAAGTGTATTTTGCCGCTGTTGCCGGCCGGAACCTGTTGTTAAACGCCACAGTGCGCGCCAGCAGAGCCAATCAGATTGGTTTGCTTGGTTTTGGCAGCAGTACCGATCACAGCTATCAATATCTGTTTGAAACCTCAGCTGCCGTGCTTATCACACCACAACTGGCCGTTGGGGTTGAATTCCGGCAAAAACCCAATCAGCTGACTTTTGCTGACGAACAGCACTGGCGTGATATTTTTGCCGCCTGGTTTATGAATAAAAATTTCAGCCTGGTTGGCGGTTATGTTGACCTTGGCAGTATTGCCGGCTTACACCAGCAACAAGGTTATTATCTGGCACTGGAAGCGAGCTGGTGAGCCGCTTGATAAGGAAAACCGCGATGACATTTCGACAACTGCCACTGGTGCTGTTTTGTTTGCTGAGCCTTGGTGCCTGCAGCCAAACACCTGCAGCAAAAGATGAACTTTATCAGAAACTGGGCGCACAAACCGGCCTGGAACAGCTGGTTGATGGCTTATTGCTGGAAATAGAACAAGATCAACAAATAGTGCATCACTTTCAAGACACGGATATCGGCAGATTCCGTACTCTGTTGATAGAGCAGCTGTGTGAGCTCAGCGGTGGCCCTTGCAAATACAGCGGTGCCACTATGCAGGAAAGCCATACCGGTTTTCAAATCAGCCAGGCCGACTTTGATAATCTGGTGAATCATCTGATGAAAGTGATGCAACAACAAAACATTGATATCAAAGCACAAAATCAGCTGCTGGCTTTGCTGGCGCCTATGTATAAAGATGTGGTGTACCGTTAAGGCTCGGAAGTTTGTGCAAGCTCGTTAAACTTCGCCTGCTGATACAAACGGGCATTATTAAACAGCGCTTTTAACCGGCCTGTGCGATACAACCGCAACATGCCTTCATCATAAGCACGGGCCAATAAACGGCCCTGCAAATCGTTACGGAATACCGGATACATGGCAACCGCTTGTTGTAACTCAATAACTGTTAACTGGGATGTGAGTCTGGCAGGCACATGCATTTGATAACTGACAAAAGCCGTTAAACGGCCGTGCTCCAGTAACTGAAAACCCTCTTCATGGCTGGCCGCCTCATAAGCTTTTACATTCACCGGTAAATATTTGTCAAAATCGTACCCCAACAGCCAACCAACCGGCTGGTCGGCCAGTGCATGCAAATTGGGCAAAGGTTTTAAACTGTAAAGCTGCACACTCTGATCATAATCCAGATGCCAGCGTGGATAAAACCAGCCCGAATGGGCTGTTTTATAATCACAAATCAACACATCAGCCCGCCCGGCCATAAACATATGTTTGGCTCTTTTCCAGTTGCTGACACGGATATGCAGTTTTAAATCCGGCTGAGCCAGCGCTTCGCGGAAAATATCAAAATACAGCCCTGAACCATTGGCATCGGTGTAACCTTGCCAATCACCAGCGGCAATGACAATAGATTTTGCGCCCACTGTTGCGGTACACAGCAGCAACGCAAAAAAAACAGCACAGGATTTTACAGAAGCCATTCACTACACCAGTTGGAATACCACGACCCGACGAAAACTGAAAAAGTCCTTTATTGATAGGTGTTTCATCTGGTAAAAGCAAGGTTTTCCGGCCACTGGACAATAAAGATGGACAAAATGGTGTTTTTGGATCAGGCCAGCTTACCTGGGGTAAATTTAACGTCACTTCAATCACTTGGCTTTGAGCTGCACTCTTACCCTCAGACCACACCAGAGCAGGTGCTGCCAAGATTGCAGCAGGCAACAGTGGCCATTGTGAATAAAGTGGTGCTGGACGCCCACACACTACAACAACTGCCGGCGTTAAAACTGATTTGTGTTACAGCAACAGGCATCAACAACGTGGATGTGGCCGCCGCCACTGCCAATGGCATTCGGGTCTGTAATGCCCGTGATTATGCCCGCGAAGCCGTGCCGCAACATGCGATGGCGCTGTTATTGGCGTTGGTGAATCAGGTACTGCCTTATCAACAGGCAATCATCCGGGGTGACTGGAGCAAAAGCCCGCAATTTTGCCTGCTGGATTACCCTATCCGTCAGCTCTGCGGGCTGAATTTTGTGGTGGTCGGTTATGGCGGCCTGGGTCAGGCCACTGCACAATTAGCCAAAGCCTTTGGCATGAATCTTCTGATTGCAGAACGACCTGGCGCAACAGCAATACGCCCCGGGCGTCTGGCATTTCAGCAAGCATTGCAACAGGCCGATGTGTTGTCATTGCATTGCCCGGCAACCGAAGAAAATCAGCAGCTTATCAATGCTGAAACCTTAAGCTGGTTAAAAAAAGATGCCATCCTTCTGAACACGGCCCGCGGTAGCCTGATTGACTCACAAGCTCTTGCTGATGCATTGAAAAACGGTGTATTGGGTGGTGCAGCGCTGGATGTGCTGGAGCAGGAACCGCCACCGGCCACACATCCGTTGTTGGACCCGACAGTGCCTAATTTGCTGTTGTCACCTCATGTTGGCTGGGCAAGTCGCCAGGCCATGCAGGCTTTGGTTGAACAAAGTGCCGAAAACATTGTGGCATGGCAACAACAAAAAGCGCTGCGTTGCTGCAACAGTATCAACTGACAAATTCTAAGCCACTGAAGCACCGTAAGATTTTGCATTGAGAGCCCATAGAAAAGCTGTTGGCGTGTTTTGCCAACAGCGGTACACTGCAAAGTCTCTCATTCAGTGAACGACAAGGACGCCGTGATGAAAGCCAGCTGGTTGTTATTGTTATGCGGTTTAACCTTACCCGCTGTTGCCGTGGATTTTGCCAAAGAGCTGCAGAAAATCCAGCAACAACCCGCTTTGGTGGTCACTGAACTTGATCAGATCGCAGAAAAAGAGCGCGACGGTGTGCATTGGCTAAAGCTGGGGATTGCGTATCTGCAGCTGAAAAATAAAGACGCTGCGCTCAATGCACTCAACAGCGCCCTGGGCGCTCAACTTCCCCCCGGGCTACAACTGCAGGCCTGGCAACAAAAAGCGTTGGTCTATGGCATGTTGTTTCGCGACAACAACAATGCGCTGCAGTCGTTACAACAGGCTGAATTGCTGCTGCCTAAAGTTGAACCCGCAGAAAAGCCACAGTTACAAGCCAGTTTGTATGAAAGTTTCGCCCAGGCTTATAACCAGCTGGGGAATCTCGGTCAGGCGGGCCGTTACGCCGATCTCAGTGTCAGTATTGCCAGTGAACATCAGCTGGCGCATGCCGAACTCAAAGCCAGGCTAATTGCCGGCCGGCTGGCGTTACAACAAAACAATTTTGCTTTAACCCAACGTCAGCTCAGCCGGGCTTTATTGCTGGCCAAACAGCTGGATGAAGACACTTCGCTGGCTTCTATCCACCTGCGTTTGGGTATGGCCTACCGCAAACTGGCCCAACTGCCCTTGTCGTTGCAACATCTGCTGGCAGCGCAAGAGCTGTATCAACAATCGCCGCATCAAAACCTGCTGGTGAATGCCCGTATTAATCTGGCAGAAACTTATTTGCAGCTGGGCGAAATTGATAAAACAGCACAAACCTTGCGCCTTGCCATGCAAAAGGCACAGGAGCTGGACGACAGCCATCTGATAGCCCTGGTATTTTATGGCCAGGCGCAGCTGGCGATGAAACAAAACGACTATGCGCTGGCCAAACAACGGCTGACCAAAGCCATGCAGTTATTTTCCCAGCTGGGTCATGACACTTTGTATCAGGAGTTGTTATTGGCGCTGGCAGAAATTGCCATAGCACAACAGGACTGGCCGGCGGCAACTGCCGCTTTACCGCCGCCGGAAGAGCTGAAAAGTGCCGCTGACTTTCTGAAAATACGGTATTGGGAACTCGCCGCCAATCTTTATGCCGGCCAGCAGCAATGGCAACAAGCTTTTACTGCCAGTCAGCAACTGGCCGCCCTGCGTTTTGCCCAAACCGCAGTGCAGCAAAAATATACGCTGGATTTATTAACAGACGACTTAAACCAACAACAACTGAATCAGCAACTCCAGCAAGCCGGACTACAACTACAGCAAAAAAATCTGTGGCTGATTGCGCTGGGCGCTTTGTCTTTGTTGTTGCTGTGCCTGCTGTTCTGGCGCCGTGTAAGCCCGGCAGTGCAGGAGCCGCAAAACGACATGCCCAGCTTGCCACAGGCCACCAGCTGGACCGACTTCGCCCGAAAAGTACAACGTGAAGCACAAAAATCTGAGCAGCTGCAATTGCAGGCGCTGCAACTGGCTGCACCACAACAATTTAAGTTTCAGTATGGTGAGCAGATTTTAAGGGATGCCATGATGCAGTTGGTGCATCAGCTGCCGCTGAACGCAATGGCGGCTTACACTGTGCACACCGACGCTTTATGGCTGGCGTGGCGTTGCCCGCCAGAGCAATTGCAGGAACTGCAACAGCAGCTGCAGGCCGCTTTAACCTTGATCCGCCGCCAGTTGCCCACTCAACCGCAAATTTACACTTTTCTGGCACCGCTGACGCCTTTGCTGGGGAAACAATGGCCGGCGCAGGAGCTTGCTGGCGTGCGTGAATTGGTGTGGCTCAGCTGGTCGCAGGCGCAACAACAGCAACCAGACAGCATCGGTTACAAAGTAGAAATTTGCTGCCTGCAGCCCAACCCATGCAGCTGGCAAACCGAAAATGTGCG
>JAYRUI010000019.1:0-14922 GCA_041919175.1 Rheinheimera sp.
CTCTTTATCACATTTTTAAAAGTTCAGTTATAAGCTACTGATTTTCATTTGTTTGTTTCATAAATTGTGCCAAGATGGGCCGATTTACCATCAGCAGAAAACAACAAAGATCGCCGTGATTGCAGCTGTCAGCGAAAGCCGGACGCAGCAGCCTGGCAAGTGAACCATAAGGAGCAGGTATGGCAGAGTTATTTCACAACAAAGAGCAGGTTGGGCCTGAGTTTTCACTGGAGAAAATGCAGCAGGCGCAGCACAAATCCTGGTTGGCACTTGCTGCCATTAAAAATGCGCTCAAACCTGGTATGAGCGAAGCTGAGGGCACTTTGCTGGCCAAAGATATTTTGCAACAACAGGGCGCCGACCGGTTGTGGCATCCGGTGATCCTGCGTTTTGGTGCCAATACAGTGAAACGTTATGACGAACCTTCAGACCGCAGCATACTGCTGCAGGAAAACGATATATTTTTCATTGATATAGGCCCGGTGTTTGACGGCCATGAAGGAGACGTGGGCGACACTTTTGTGCTGGGACAAGGTGCAGAAAAACAACGTTGTGCTGATGCTGCAAGGTTGATTTTTATGCAGGTGCGTCAGCGCTGGCTGGAGCTTCAGGTGGGTGGGGTGGCGTTATACGACCACGCGCGCCAGCTTTGTGAAGCTTTGGGCTATGAGCTGAATCTGACTATCAAAGGCCACCGCATCTGCGACTTTCCACACAAAATGTATCAGGGCGGTAACCTGGGGGATTTTGACGGCATTCCAAGGCCAGGTGTTTGGGTGCTGGAAATTCAGCTCAGGCATCCGCAACTTGAGATTGGTGCTTTTTATGAAGATGTGTTGCTCGAAACCGATATTGCCGTTGAGTCTCTGGCCTGAACAAGCTCTTTAACCGGCGCTCAGCAATCAACACCGTCGTCGTCTGTTTCAGGCTGCGACTGTGTTTTCTACCGGCGGTTTTATGCCCGCAACACCACAGTGCGAAAACGGTTGATGCCAAGTTTTCGCATCAACTGCTCCAGAGCCTGCAGGTATTGGCTGTTGTCAGGCTCAGCACGGTGGGCAAAATAAAACATTTTTGCTGCCATGCGCAGGTCATCCTGTTGCACCAAACGTTTGGCCATTTCGGCATAAGTTGCAGGCCTGTCGGTGGGATCGATAATTAAATCAAAAGCATGGCGGTGCAGGCAACCGGCAAAAACACGGCTGCTGTTATCCGGCATCTGATGCAGCTGTAAATTTGCGGCGTACAGATAATCTACAGCGCTATACATTTCATGCAGAGCGGCAAATACCACTGCGGCGTGGCAAAGTTCTGATAAATTCAGCTGGTCAGCGGCAAGCTCATGTTGGTGTTGTGCCAGCAGTTGCTTTGCCGCCTGTTCCTGATTGTCTAAACATAATAAATGCGCTTGTAATAACAGCAGATTATTGTGGATCTGTGCGGCATCCCGGTCATCTTCCATTTGTTGCATCAGTTGTTTCAGCTGAATTTTGTAGACCGGTTGTTTAAAAGGGTCTTCGTTCATCGTCAGCAAATACAATAAAGAGCGGGCCTGAGCGACAGACAGTTGTAAAAACAAATAACCCTTGCCAGCTAATCTGCGTTTTCTTTCAATAAACTCAATAGCTTGATCTACTTTTCCAGCCAGCACCATCACCAGATGCACCAGCCGCACCATATTCATCGACATGCCAACATTGGGGATTTTGCTGGCAACCTGGTAAGCGCGCTCAAAGTCATGTTGTTGCATTGCCAGGTAAATTTGCCACAGCTCGCGCCGTTCGGCGTATTTCGCCATTTCTTCGGAAGGATCCTGTAAAAAAGCCTCACAAGCGGGAATTTCACCTCGTTCATAACGAAAACGAAACAAGGCCCACAGCGCCCAGCCCTGCATCTCCGCCAGCGGCGCTTTTAACAACGGCACTATGGCGTCAAATTGCCCCAAATCTAACAGCAGCTGCACCCTTAATTTTGTTAACACTGGTGTTAAAGCAGCCGGAACCTGCTGGCGCTGGGTGTGGAGCAAAATTTTGAGTGCATCGGCGTAACGGTGTAAACCCGCCAGGCTCAGAATAGGTTTCAGCCAGTGGCTGAACATCACATGTTGTTTCAGCTCATGGTCCAGATGGGTTTTATTAAAAGGCCGCTCCAGATACGTCACCTGATGATAAGGATATTCAATGGCGTATTTGGCTCTGTCATTTTGTGCGGTGAGTAAGACCAGCCGGGTGCGGCTTGGCAAAATACCGGCGAGGATCATTTGCTCTACCACTTCAGCGCCGGTTCTGTTTTCATCGGCAGCATAATCGAGGAAAATCACGTCATAAGGCAGTTTTTCGCTTTGATTTAATACTTCGTCTACGTTGCGGCTGCTGCTCAGCTTTTTAATGCCAAGGCCAAGGAGCATTTGTCGGATCAGATGCATTAAATCCTGATCGGATTCAATGACCAACACCTGCAGTTCAAACAGTTTACTAAAATCTAACTTTAGCTGGCTCAAGCCGGAACCTCTTTTGGCAAAATGGCGCTGACTTTTGGAAAAAAGTCATTTTTATCAGTAATTAACTGGAGGCAAGTTTAGCCTTGAATGTAAATTACTGCAAAAAACCACACACTGAAACCGCTGATAACAAAGTTGTTGTTTTCATTTCGCACTATGATTCGGCAGCGAACAAGGCTAAGCTGTCGCGGCTTTATCGTCTTTGCTCAGGAACTGCGTTTTTAATTTGTTTTATCGATTAGGCATATTGATTTTATTCGTTATGCCGGATTGTCATACCGCGGTACTATGATTTCAACGCCAAGACTTTCAAGCAGAAAGTCCGGATTTTAACCACAATATGGAGAATGACGAATGTCTATCATCAATAGCAAAATCAAACCTTTTAACGCTCAGGCTTTCCATCAGGGTAAATTTGTTTCTGTGTCTGATCAGGATCTGATCGGTAAGTGGTCTGTTGTTTGTTTCTACCCGGCTGACTTCACATTTGTATGCCCAACTGAGTTAGGCGATCTGGCTGACTTCTATCCTAAGTTCCAGGAAATCGGTGTTGAAGTGTATTCAGTTTCTACTGATACACATTTCACGCACAAAGCATGGCATGACGCTTCTGAAACTATCAAAAAAATCAACTACCCAATGGTTGCTGACCCAACAGGCGTGATTACCCGTAACTTCGATGTGATGATCGAAGAAGAAGGTTTAGCTTTACGTGGTACTTTCGTGATCAACCCTGAAGGTGTTGTGAAAGTTGCTGAAATCCATGACCTGGGTATCGGTCGTTCAGCTGCAGAACTGTTCCGTAAAGTTCAGGCTGCTCAGTATGTTGCAAACCACGACGGCGAAGTATGTCCAGCTAAATGGACGCCGGGCGAAAAAACTCTGGCTCCTTCACTGGACCTGGTTGGTAAAATCTAAGCTTTCCCAAGCTGAAAAAAAGCCGGACTTGTTCCGGCTTTTTGCTTTTTAACTTTTGCAAAACGCTGTTTTGGTTGATGAGCGTCTTTTTTATCGATGCTGTTATTTTTAATCGTAATTATAGATTGGTTGTATTTGTTTTATTCGTTATTTAAGTTCAGGATTTTTGGTTATGATGTTTTTATCAACTTCAGGGGGGTTGCCCCAGTAAACAGCTGACGGCAGCGCCCGGGGTATAAACCCAAACTTATTTGTCACAGTGCCATAAGGAATTAAACATGTTAGATGCCAACCTGAAAAATACGCTGCGTAGCTACCTGCAAAACTTAAAAACACCGGTTGAGTTGTCTCTGGCTGTTGATCAAAGCGAAAAAGGCCAGGAACTCAAAGCATTAGCGCTGGATATTGCAACTTTGTCTGAGCTGATTGTGGTGAGCGATAACCCGACAGCCAAACGTATTCCGTCCATGCTGGTGCGCTCACAAGCCAAAGGCACCGAAATTACTTTTGCCGGTGTACCTATGGGCCATGAATTTACTTCTCTGGTATTGGCGCTGTTGCACTCTGGCGGTCACCCGATCAAAGAAGAAGCCGCTGTGCTTGAGCAAATTGCCCAGTTGCCAGGCGAGCTGAACTTTGAAATTTACGTGTCGCTGAGCTGCCAGACTTGTCCGGAAGTGGTGCAGGCACTGAACCTGATGGCGGCAGTGAACCCGAACATCAAAACCAATATGATTGATGGTGCCGTATTCCCGGACGAAGTCAGCAGCCGCAATATTATGGCGGTGCCGACTGTGTTCTTAAACGGCGAGCAGTTTTCGCAGGGCGCCATCAGCCTTGGTAATATTCTGAACAAAGTGGATGCCAATGCTGCCGGTCGTCAGGCGGAAATGCTGGCGAAAAAAGGCAACTTTGACGTGCTGGTGATTGGCGGCGGCCCTGCGGGTGCAGCAGCTGCGATTTATTCAGCCCGTAAAGGTTTAAACACCGGTGTACTGGCAGAGCGTTTTGGTGGTCAGGTGGCCGATACCGTGGGTATTGAAAACTTTATTTCAGTGAAAGAAACCGAAGGTCCAAAGTTGGTTGCCAATTTAGAAGCCCATGTGCGCCACTATGAAGTGGACATTATGAACAGCCAGAAAGCGGTAAAACTGTCGCAAAATGAACTGTTTGAAGTAGAGCTGGCCAATGGCGCTGTGCTGAAATCCAAAACCGTTATTCTTTCTACCGGCGCACGCTGGAGAGAAATGAATGTGCCTGGTGAAAAAGAATACCGTGGCCGTGGCGTGGCGTACTGCCCGCACTGTGACGGTCCGCTGTTTAAAGGCAAACGGGTTGCCGTGATTGGTGGTGGTAACTCTGGTATTGAAGCGGCCATCGACTTAGCCGGTATTGTTGAGCACGTCACAGTGCTGGAATTTGACAGCAAACTGCGTGCTGATGCGGTGCTGGTGAAAAAAGCGCAGTCGATGGGCAATATCGATATCATCCTGAATGCACAAAGCACTGAAGTGCTGGGTGATGGTAACAAAGTGACGGGGATCAACTACACAGACCGCGTCACAGGTGAAGCCAAGCATGTCGCGCTGGCGGGTATTTTTGTGCAGATTGGTTTAGTGCCAAATACCGAATGGCTGCGTGGTACCCTGGAGCTGACCAACCGTGGTGAAATTATTGTCGATAGCCACGGCCAAACATCGATGAAAGGTGTGTTTGCAGCAGGTGACGCCACCAACAGCCCATTTAAGCAAATTATTATTGCCATGGGTTCAGGTGCAACAGCTTCGTTAGGTGCTTTTGATTATCTGATCCGCAACTAAGTTTTGAACATCTCCGGTTTTACCGCAGCTTCGGCTGCGGTTTTTTTTGCCTGTACCTGAAGTTGAACCTTAAATTGCAGCTGTGCGCCGGGTTTGAGATTTGCATCCGGCTGGTTATTTTTTCTGATAAAAAGCTAAAAACATCAACACATTATTTTGAATGATTTGTTCTGCCATCTCATCATAACCCTGTGATTGCAGCACTTTGGGCCAGAAGAAAAACGCTTTAAACAAGCCCCAGAACTGATGGGTAGCTATCTGTAGATCCATGTCCTGCAAACGACCGTCAGCCACTGCCGCTGCCAACCAGCTTTCCAGTCCACCTTCCTGCAATTTCAGCTTTGCCATCACTGCGTCAGCCCGACCTGGTTGACGGATATATTCCGCCATCACTACACGGGACAATTCAATAAAACCAGGTTGCTGATAAAACGCAAAACTTTGCCGGGCTATCTGACAAAGCTGCTCAGCCAAAGGCCGCTGACTGTCATAAGGCACAGAAGCCGCGCTTTTGCTGCCATGCCATAGTTGTACTGTCGCCTGTTCAAACAACAGTTCTTTACTGGCAAAGTGGTTATACACAGTGCGTTTTGATACCTGCGCCCTCAGCGCAATATTGTCCATACTGGCACCGGCAAAACCTTGTTCGCTGAATTCGGCCACGGCGGCAATAAGTACGTCCTGTTTTTTTTGTTCAGAGCGGCTGAGTGTTTTCTGCACTTGGGTCATCACAACGTTGATAAAAACTGATTGAACAAAATTCTACACCAGCGAGTTTACTTTTGCATCCTTGCGTGTAAACTACACCGTGTAGTTTACTTTATTGTGAGATGATTCACGTAAAAGTTTTCTTTCCCTGTTCAGGCCAAAAGCTGCGCCTGCTGGTATTTTTTCATATCGGGAGTGTCGGTGATGTTCAGATCTATCTGTTACGGTTCAATTAAAAGCTATGTAAATCAATTTATTGCCAATAAATGCTTTGAAAATAATGTATTGGCAGCAGCACAACTTGCCACAAACCAGCAAGGACAGCAGCGCAGTGGGCCTTTTGTGAATGCTGCCGGGAGAGTGCAAAGTGGCGAAGGGAAAATCGGAGCCATTTTATGGCGATATCTAACACAAAAAGTGGCTGATAAAACGCCGGCCAGCGCCTTGCCGGTGCAACAAATGCAGCTTGCCCGAACAGCAGGGGCGGGCGCTGTCAGTAAAATCAGCCACTCAACTTTGTTGCTTGAACTCAATCAGCATTATTGGTTGCTGGATCCGGTGTTTTCTAAAAGAGCATCGCCAAGCCAGTGGTTTGGGCCGGCACGTTTTCACGATTTACCATTAGAGCTGGAACAAGTACCTGAACTTGCAGGCATTATTATTTCGCACGACCATTATGATCATCTGGATAAACACAGTATCCAGGCACTGGAAAAGCGAACTGCTTTGTTTATTGTGCCGCTTGGGGTCGAACGGCATCTGCGGCGTTTTGGTGTACCGGCACACAAAATAGTGGCGCTGGATTGGTGGCAACAACATCAGGTGAAAGGTGTCACTTTTACCGCAGCGCCAAGCCAGCACTTTTCCGGCCGGACTTTGTTTGATAAAAATCACACCCTCTGGGCGTCCTGGGCGATAAAAACTGAAACTCACAATTTGTATTTCAGTGGCGATTCCGGTTATTTCCCGGGTTTTGCTGAAATTGGCCGAAGATTAGGGCCTTTTGATCTGACCTTTATTGAAACCGGTGCTTATGACGAGATGTGGGCTGATATTCATATGCAGCCTGAGCAGTCGTTGCGGGCGCACTTAGATTTGCAAGGCCAGGTGTTAGTTCCTATTCATAACAGCAGTTTCGATTTGGCGATGCACGCCTGGTATGAACCTTTGGAAAGACTCACTGCGGCTGCTGCCGTGTATCAGGTGCCGGTATTTACCCCCGTTTTTGGTGAACAGTTGCAGTTTGCTGCGCTGCAACAATCTGCATCAGACATAAAACACAAGGCGGCAGCCTCTCAGCAATGGTGGCGGTCTTTATTGCCGAAGCAGCGTAAAACCACAGAAGATATTTTGTTGCCACAATAACTTATTGTTGAATTGTTTGAAGCTGGGCTATGGTATCTGCTTAATTTTCCGACAAAAAGGACAACATGATGCGCACAGAAGGAACAGGGGCTGTTGAGCGGCAGTTGTGGTTTGTGTTGCGGCTGACTTTAGCGGTGTTATTGGCAGCGCACGGTTGGATGCGGTTTTTGGGTGGTGGAGTCGTGCCTTTTGGCGACTGGCTGAACAGTCAGGGGTTTAGCTTTGGTTTATATCTGGCTGCTGCTATTACCGGCTATGAAATTCTGGCCACTGTGTTTTATGCTGCCGGCAAATGGTTGTGGCAACTCAGTGTGGTTTTTGTGCTGATTTACAGTTGTGGTTTAGTGCTGGTGCACGCCCCCTTTGGTTGGTTTGTGGTGGGAGCCGGGCGCAATGGCATGGAATACAGTGTGTTGCTGATTGTGACTTTAAGTTGTATTGGCTATCGTGACTATCAGCTTGCCAGACAGCGGCGTTATTCGTTTTAGCCTGGCTGTTTTTTGATAGCCAGCACAGAGCCGGAGCTTTTGATGCGCATCACTTATCAGTTTGAAATGGCCGCTGGCCTTTGTACGCTGGAGCTGGATATCCGGGTGCAAAATAACCAATTTTGGATAGAGGCTTGTGGTTATGAAGCGCCCAAAGGCACAGGCGCAACGATAGAAGCAGCCTTGTTGGATTTTGCCAATAATTTTAAAAAGGCCGGTGCTGCAGATTTTGTTGACGGTAAAGTATTTCGAAACCTGCCACTTGCCAGGCCGCCTGCATGATCAGACTTTGATGATCCCCGCCAGGCGCTGATCCGCCACCTTTTGTCCGCTGTGGTGTTTTTGTTCTTTGCGCTGCTGTTTTTATCGTCCAAATCATTGTTTTGAACGGATAACCTGATCACGCCACTTTTCAGCCACCTGCTGACGTTATAAGGTAGTTTGTATACAAAAATTGCCTGATAAAAATACAATAAGGAAGTTTGATGAAATTTGTTTCTTTATGTGGTTTGTTGCTGGCAACATCAATATTGCCACAGGCCACAACGGCAGCACCCCACAACGTATCGGCTTTCACGTTCATGGCGTTAGCCGCCGCCAACCCGTCCTCTGCCAATAAGCCCGCAGCCCCTGTTGCCGCCAATAGTGTGTCAGCAAACAGCATCAGCACTTTTACCAAAGGCATGGCGCAGCAGCAGGGTTATTTTGATTTTTATCATGATGCTAAAACCGACAAAGTGTACTTGCGGGTGGATAAACTGAACCAGCCTTTTATTTTCCAGAGTTCATTACCGCGGGGGCTTGGCTCTAACGATATAGGGTTAGATCGGGGCCAATTGGGTGACACCCGGCTGGTGCAGTTTGAACAATATGGCAATAAGGTGATGCTGAAACAGCTGAACACTTATTACCGCGCTGAGTCAGAAAACCAGGCTGAGCGGTTAAGTGTAGAAGAAGCTTTTGCCAGTTCAGTGCTGGCTGGTTTGCCGGTAGTTGCCAGCGACAAAAATGCGCTGTTGGTGGATTACAGCGAGTTTTTGCACAGTGATATTCATCAAATCAGTAGCCGTCTGGCGGCGCAAAATCAGGGCAACTTTGCGGTGGATGCCAAACGTAGTGGCGTCTATTTAGCCCGCAGTAAAGCTTTCCCACGCAATACCGAACTGGAAGCTATGGTGACTTACAGCGGCAGCAAAGCCGGTGAATTTGTCAGCCAGGTGACGCCGGCGATTGATGCCATTACGGTGCATTTACACCATTCACTGGTTGCGCTTCCGGATGAGGGTTACCAACAACGCACATTTCATCCTTATTCCGGCTTTTGGAAAGTGGAATATATGGACTACGCCACCGCCTTTGACGAGCCGATAATGCAGCGCTTATTGCCAAGGCACAGATTAATTAAAAAAGACCCGCAAGCGCCGCTTAGCGAAGCAGTCAAACCTATTGTGTATTATCTCGACCCCGGTGTGCCTGAGCCGGTGCGTACTGCGCTTATAGAAGGCGCTTTATGGTGGAACAGCGCTTATGAAAAAATTGGGTATAAAAATGCGTTTCAGGTAAAGGACTTACCTCAAGATGCCGACCCGATGGATGTGCGTTACAACGTCATTCAGTGGGTGCATAGGGCAACCCGCGGCTGGTCTTATGGTTATGGTGTAACAGATCCACGCACCGGCGAAATTATCAAAGGCCACGTGACTTTAGGCTCGCTCAGGGTTCGGCAGGACTTTCTGATAGCCACTGGCCTGACAGCCCCTTATCAACAAAACGGTGGATTAAACAGCGCCGCTGCGCAAAACGCCTCACCGCAAAACAGCGGCGCCGACACCAGCAAAGCCAAAGCCATGGCGCTGGCGCGTATCCGCCAGTTATCGGCGCACGAAGTGGGCCACACCCTTGGTTTAATTCACAATTTTGCCGGCAGTGCCAATGGCCGCTCCACGGTGATGGATTATCCGCATCCGTTATTGGACCTGCGTGACGGTAAAATTTCGCTTGATAAGGCCTATCGTGAAGGTTTGGGCGAGTGGGATTATTATGCCGTGGCTTATGGTTATGGCGACCATTCCGATGCTGAGCGCCTGGCGTTGGTGCAACAGGCCAAACAACAAGGCCTGGAATTTATGGCTGATGAAGACGCCCGCCCTGAAGGTGGCGTCAGTGCCACAGGCCATTTATGGGACAACGGTGCCGATCCTGTGGCTGAGCTCAATCGCCTTGGTGAGGTGCGGCAGTTCGCTTTGCAGCAGTTTGGCCTGGATAATATTCAAAACGGCAAGCCTTTGTCGTCGCTGCAGGAAGCTTTGGTGCCTATTTATGCGCTGCACCGTTATCAGGTGGAAGCAGCGGTAAAGCTGATTGGTGGCGCTTATTATCAATATGAGCTCAAAGGTGACTATCAAAATCCGCTGGGTTTTCAATGGGTCACACAGCAGAAGCAACAACAGGCGCTTGAAGCGTTGTTAAAAACCATCAGCCCTGAGTATTTGTTATTGCCCGCTGAGCTGTTAGCGCTTATTCCACCCAAAGCTTATGGCGACAATAACGGCCGCGAAAGTTTTCAGGGCCGGTTTGGCCTGGCTTTTGACGCGCTCAGCGCCGCCGAAGCCGCCGCCAACCATAGCTTAAGTTTGTTATTACACCCACAAAGGCTGAACAGGTTAAGCGCTCAGCAGCAGCTTGAAGCTATGTTAAATCAGCTACTTAAAGCAACATTAAAGCAAGAATGGCCGGTGGAGAACGATGTGGCAAAGCGCGGGGACAACAGCGCGCAGCAAACACAGCTGAATCAACAAATGAGCAGGCAACTTATTCAGCAGCGGGTGGGGCATGTGGTGTTTTATCAGCTGATGCAGAGTTTGACGGCAGCAGAAACTGCGCCTGAAGCCCGTGCTGTGTTGCGCTCGCAGTTAATGCAACTGGCTGATTTTCTGGAAAAACAACACAATGCCAGTCAGCAACTGGTGCTGAGCCAATGGCAAAGTTATCTGGAAACAGGGGTTTGGCAGCCGGTATTTGTGCCAAAAGACTTGCCGCCTGGAGCGCCGATTTAGCGCATGGTGTCAGAGGATGCTGTCAGAAAATTGTGGATAGCGAATATTCTGACTGACCCGGCATCAGAGCCTGGTCAGTCAGAGATTTATAGCAGGCTTGGCTGCTGATTAACCACGGAACGAAAATACCGAACGGAAACCGCTGCTGCTGCGGCTGGCGCGTTTATCGGCGCGGCGACGGCGCATCCAGGATTGTAATTCCTGACGTTTGCTTTCCAGCCAGTCGGCTTTGCTGGTGTGTGCTTCTGCACCCCGGCGTTCGGTTTCTATTTGACGATACTGACAAAACTCCGCATAAGCCTGCAAATCTTCCGCCAGCTCCTGCGCGACCAGCTCAATCATAATGGCGTCATCCAGGAAACCCAGCACCGGCACGTGGTCGGCAATCAAATCTTCCGGTTTAGCAAAATAAGCAAGCGCTGACAACACATCCAGCTTTTCTTCCGCCGTTAAATCCCACTCGCTGTCTTCCACCATCGCCACTAACAGCTCCAGCTGTTTTAAACGGCTGGCAACAAAGTCCGGCACCTGATGTTGAACTTCACCCGCAAGCTTGCGGGCAGCTGCCAATACTTCGGTCTGGCTCAGCTGACTGACAGATTGTTGGGTTTTTTGCATGATAGTGCGGAAGTATTCGAGATCCTGATCTTGCAGTTCAAAACTTATATTCAGTGCCATGGTAAGTCCCCTTATTTTTAGAATGATCAACACACTGTTGCAGGCGAAAGTTGCTTAAAGCCTGGCCGATTATGGTGGATTCTCTTACATAAATTCAACAAAATCATCCAACAATCGGCAAGTCAAACATTGCAGCGGGTGTGGATTATTACTTTTGATACAAATGTAAGATAAAACCTGATAAATCAACGCTGTAGTTATTGCTAACAAAGGCCGCTGTTTTTGTGTTTGACGCAACACAACAGCTCTTGAGTGGATACCGGCGGTATGGCAGTCTCAGCTGCAAGTTGAAAAATAGCCTGATAAAGCCGCAAAAGTGTCGTCTGAGTTTGTGAAGTTTATCGGGGTCCCTGTGTTCATTTTTTCTCAATTCCGTATTGCTGTTGTGATAAAGCACGAAGCAGCTTTCCTGCCTGTAAACAAAGTGACACTGTGTTTCATCGTTTAAGTTATTAAGAATCAGTTGCTTGAGATATTTTCTTATAGGCGGTTATTCACGCCTTAGCGCAAAATTTCAGAAAAAATCCCGCCTCTTTTATTGACCTTCAGCCTTTATGCAAATACTCTCTGAAAGCGCTTTCAGGAAGTGCAGTTGCCATCTGAAACCTGAAAGTTCAGCAATGATGTACCGACAACACCGGTTCAACCGGTTTGCGGCATAAAAAATAAATCAACAGGACAAGCGACATGAAAATACGAACACCTTTTGCCGGTGCCTTTTGGGCTGGCTTGTTGTCTGCCGGTCTGTGGGGTTGTGGTGGTAGCAGCGAAACCAACACAGATCTCGCCGCGGTCGATGTAAGCAAACCTGCGACAGGCTGGAGTTTAGTCTGGAGTGACGAATTTGACGGTGCTGCCGTTGACGGCAAAAAGTGGAATTTTGAAATCAATTGCAGTGGCGGTGGCAATAACGAAAAACAATGTTACACCGCAGACAAAGAGAACGCCTTTATCAAAGAAGGCATGCTGAATATAGTGGCAAAACCAGCACCCGCCGGTGCAGAAAAACCTTACACCTCAGCCCGCCTGACCACCAAAAATAAAGCCGATTTTAAATATGGCCGTTTTGAAATGCGTGCCAAATTGCCATCAGGGCAGGGCAGCTGGCCGGCGTTCTGGATGATGCCAACAGATTCAGTGTACGGTGATTGGCCACGTTCAGGCGAAATTGACATTATGGAAGCGGTGAACCTGAAAACGACAGGCGCCGATGGCAAAGTTGAAGCCAATGTGCACGGCACTTTGCATTACGGCAAAACCTGGCCGAATAACGTGAACTCAGGCAAAGCTTATAGCCTGCCTGGTGGTAAAAACCCGGCCGATGATTTCCATACCTATGCTGTTGAATGGCAACAAGGCGAGATCCGCTGGTATGTCGACGACTATTTATACGCCACTCAGCGTCAGTCTGAAGTACGCTACAACAGCAAACAACAGGCGGTTGGCCTGAAACACCGCGGTTGGTTCACTGAATATTTTGATCAAATCAGTGGCAAGCTCACCACTTTCTGGAGCAGCGCTCCATTTGATCAGAAGTTTTTCCTGATTTTAAACAATGCGGTAGGCGGCAACTGGCCGGAAAACGTCAATAACAAAGGCATAGACGCAGCGGCTTTTGCCAAAGGTCAGTCTTATATTGTTGATTATGTGCGGGTGTATGAATGTGCTGCCAATCCTGCCACAGGTAAAGGTTGTGAAACCATCAGAGCAGGTTACGACAAAGCAAACGACGCGCTGGTGGAAGGCAAAGCGCCAATTCCGGTGCCACCTTCAGATGGTGTAGCCCGTAATCTGACCATTTTTGATAACGCTGCTAACCCAAGCTGGCCGGGCTGGGACTGCTGTGGTGGTTCTACCCCAACAGTGGTGAACGACTCAGACCGTGGTGGTGTGATGGAATTTAAAGTTGGTGCTGCGCCAACGGTCAATGGTTTTATCAGCCGTGCTGAATTTATTAAAGACGCCGCCGGTGTGCCTTCACCTTTTGACGCTTCACCTTTGCTCGAAACCGGCAGTTTAAGTTTTGCCATGCAACTGGTGTCAGCGCCAAATAACCCTGCAGCAGTCTGGAAAGTGAAAGTTGAAAGCAACAATGGCGCCACTGCAGTGGAAGTTGATATCAACACCAGCACTGAAGGTAAAACCCCTGCTGTGGGCGTCTGGCAAAATTACACGTTCCCGCTGAAACAACTGGCTGCTGCCGGTCTTGATTTATCGGCCATTGATGTAGTGATGATTTTCCCGGCCTGGGGCAGTGGTGAAGGTGCAGTGTACCGGGTGGACGATGTAAAAATTGCCGGCCCGGCCACAGCTAAACCTGAGCTGGTGCTGTTTAAAGATCAGAAAAACGCTGACTGGCCAATGTGGGATTGTTGTGGTGGTTCAACGCCAACCGAAGAAATGGACGATGCCGCCCATGGCCTCACCGCCGAATTTAAAATTGGTGCAGCGCCCACTGTGATGGGTTTTATCAGCAAAACCGCCAATGGTGGTGCCGGCAAAGCCTTTGATGCCACAGCATTATTGGAAACAGGCGTATTCCGTTTTGACATGAAAGTGTTGACTGCACCTGCAAGCCCGGATGCTGTATGGAAGTTAAAAATCGAATCCAACAATGCTGCCGAAGCCGTAGAGCTGGATTTAACCGCCAGCACTGAAGGCAAAGCACCAGTGACCGGTCAATGGCAAACTTATACGTTTAATATCAAAGATTTAGCCGCTAAAGGCCTGGATATCAGCGCCATTGATGTGGTGATGATATTCCCGGCATGGGGCACAGGTAACGGTGCAGTGTATCGTATTGATAACGCAAGCTTTTTTGATACAGTCGCTACGCCTGGTGTTGGCCTGAAGCTGTTTAGTGACGCCGCAGCTCCCCAATGGAAAATCTGGGATTGTTGTGGTGGCTCAACCCCAACAGTGGAAGAAGACGACGCAGCCCATGGCAAAACAGCCCAATACATGATTGGTGCAGCACCCACTGTGATGGGCCTGCTGGCGGATGACAAAGTGTATTACGACGCTTCGGCCTTGCTGGAAACCGGCGTGGTGCGTTTTGAGCTGAAAGTGATCACGCCACCGCAAAATTCTGCTGCCGAATGGTTATTTAAAATTGAAGCTTTTGATGCGGCAACCGCAGTGGAACTGAAGCTCAGCGACAGCCTGGAAGGAAAAACGCCTGTCACAGGTCAGTGGCAAACTTATACCTATAAGCTCAAAGACTTAGCCGACAAAGGGCTGGATGTCAGTGCCATTGATGTGCTGATGGTGTTTCCGGCATGGGGCAGCGGCAATGGTGCCGTGTACCGTTTGGATAATGTCAGCATCAGTGACAAATAACAGAAGCCCGAATAAGCGCAGCGAACCGGCCCTGCAAAACACCAGCGCCG
>JAYRUI010000020.1:0-14606 GCA_041919175.1 Rheinheimera sp.
AGCGCCTACGGCATATTCCACGTTGAGGTCGTTTTGCAGCATGGCCGGTACATCGGCACCAATTTGCAAACCATCACGGGTCACCATATCCGGTGTGCCTTCCAGGAACAAAATACGTTCAATAATTAACGAAGCATGGCCTTTTTCGTCTTCCACTTCGTGGTCAATACGTTCAAATAATTTATGCAGGCCCCAGTCTTTGTACATGCGTGAATGAATAAAATACTGGTCCATGGCACTGAGTTCGTTGGCAAGCAGCTTGTTCAGCGCATCGATAATTTGTTGTTTACCTTGCATTATTTATCTCCTTCACCCAGTTTGCTCTGCAAATAATTGGCAAGACCCATGACGCCAATCTGGTATTGCTGGGCGTTGATCCAATCGATATGTTCTTCTTCGTGTTCCAGAATTTCCTGCAGAATTTCCCGGCTGACGTAATCCTGCTCTTTTTCACAAAGCGCGATGGCTTGTTTTAACAGCGGTAACTGCTCCAGCTCAAAATCCAGGTCGCACTGCAACATTTCTTCGGTGTCTTCGCCAATCCGTAAACGGCCAAGCGCCTGTAAATTAGGTAACCCTTCCAGAAACAACACCCGCTCTATCAGCTCGTCGGCTTGTTTCATATCGCGGATAGACTTCTTGTAACAGACGTTATTCAGCTCAGCCAAACCCCAGTTTTTATAAATACGGGCATGTAAAAAATATTGGTTGATGGAGGTTAGTTCTGAAGTTAACACTTCGTTTAAAGCGGTAATCACCGCCGGATGGCCTTTCATCATGGGGCTCCTGAAAAGTCGGGCTGGAAATGTTGACTATTTTAGTAGGAGATAACGAAATGTCGAGGTTTAATTCAGTAAAAACATGAATAAAATCATACACATGCAATTGAGAACGCTTCGCTTTAACACCAGAGTTCTTGTTGCCTGAAATACCCTTTACGGCAACAAGAAAAACTGGTGCGTTTTCAATACCCTAACTTTTTAGCCACCCTGCTTTGCACAGCAAAGTGCATAATGCTGATTAACACTGCAGCTTGTTGCGCAACTGCCTGATGCGGTATAAATCACGCAGCACTTCATAACCCAGATAACAAGCCAGCAATAAAGCGCCGTGTTGCAGCACTCTGTTAATGTCTGACAGCTCCAGCAGCCTTGGTAAAGGATTGTCGGTGCCAAGCGCCAGCGCTGGTAAATAAGCAATCCAGCCCAAAACCAGCACATACAGCAGGTTTTGCAGCACATTCAGCCCTAGGGTTGTTTGTTGCCAATAAGGCCGGTAGCAACACCAGCCGCTGAATAACAATGACCCCAACAGCAACAATGTCAGCATCGGGATCACAGCCTGCAAATCAGCAGAAAACACCAGCCTTAACGAAGCCTGGCTGTCGGCCGCCATCCAGAGTGGGTGCCACAACAACAATAATAAAAACCCACTGCTGGCGATGTCGGTGACCATATCCGCCAGCGGAATTTGTTGCCATGGCCGCTCCACCGGCGGTAAATCCTGCACTTTCCACTGGGCTGAAGCGAGCCAGCCTGGCAAAGGGTTGCCAAAACCGGCCGAATAGAACACCAGCGTCACCACCATAAAGGCGGCTGCGGCTTCGTCAAAAAATCCAAAAGTCAGCTGCAGGAAAAACTGCAGCAACTTAAAGTGATCGGCCTGCAGCATCGACATGCCACTTTGCAGCAGCTGCAGCACAAACAAAAATGCCAACACAAACTTCAGCACCTGCCAATACAACGGCATCAATTCGCTGCTGACCAACGCTACCGGCGGAGCATACTGCGCAGCCACATGGCGCGGGTTTCCCCACTGTTGCAGCAACAAAGCTATTTCATCGTCATTTAAGGCTCTGCCTAAACTTTGCGCCTGATGTTCAATTTTGTCCTGAATATCAGCGTCCAGCTCGCGGCTGATCGCGGCTTTGTCGGCTTCAGGTAAATAACGCGCCACAGCGCTGACATAACGGGTTACGAGTTCCATGAGCTTTTCTCCAGTAAATTTCCCAGCGCACTGTTGAGCAATTGCCATTCGGCAGACAGTTGTAACAACAGCGCTTTGCCTTCAGCTGACAAGCGGTAATACCGCCGCTCCCGCCCTTCGGCCTGCTGCCATTCGCTGTCGAGCAAACCTTGTTCGGCCAGGCGCCGCACCAGCGGATATAAAGTGCCTTCGTCGATATCGATACCGGCGTCCAGCAATTGTTTTCGCAGTGAATAGCCATAGTGTGGTTGTTCTAATGACGCCAACACCGAAAGCACCAGCACGCCGCGCCGCAATTCTCCACGCATTTTGTCAAAGCGGTTTTCTGTCATTTGATGCCCTTTTTCCCACGGCTTTATACTGTGTGATGCATACTGTGCAACATACACTGTGCGATACACAGCAAACTTAGACAGCCGGCAATAAAAGTGCAAGTTTTTTGTACAAACTTATCCGGCAACCATAAACATCACCCTTTGCTGCCCTGTGATAACAAGGCACAATTCGCCAAGCTCAATTGCCAGCGCTCTGATGCCGGAGCAACCATGAGCAGCAACTTCAACACAACTAAGGACAACGCATGTTATTTGATTGTGCAGCCATGACAGCAGCCGACATTTATCCGTTATTGGCGGGTACTGTGATCCCAAGGCCCATTGCCTGGGTCAGCACTTGTGATGACAAAGGCCACCACAATCTGGCACCTTTTAGCTTTTTTCAGCTGGTTACAGACCATCCGCCAACTTTGATGATTTCCATCAACCGCCACAGCAATGGCAGCCAAAAAGACAGCAGCCTGAATCTGCAACTTTGCCCTGAACTGGTGGTGCATCTGGTGACGCCAGAACTGGCCGGCCTGATGAACGCCACAGCGGCAAGCTTTCGCAAAGAGGTCAGTGAAATTGCCGCGCTACAGATCCCAACCAAAGCGGCAACCAAAGTGCGGCCACCTAAAGTGGTGGCAAGCCCGGTATGTTTTGAATGTAAAGTGGTGAGCCTGACGCCTTACCCGGCCACTAAACCAAGCTGCGACATTGTGCTGGCTGAAGTGTTATGTATTGATATTGCGGATGAACTGTTGGATGACAAACAAAAACTCAAACACACAGAACTGGATTTTTTAGCGCGGCTTGGCGGCTTGTGGTACAGCCGTAGTCAACAGGCCGATAATTTTCAACTGGCAAGACCGGCTTCGGCGCAAGCTGCGTTATTGCAGCAACAGACAGCGGACAAGGACAGGGCCTGAGCGCACTGTACGCCAGGCTCTGTGTTCATGCGCCATTGCTCAGCTCAGAAACAGCGGCAAGGTGGCGGTTGAAAAAGCCGGCAAAGCCGGAAACAAAATAGGCAGCTGCGCTGGTGGCACCCCAAACCAGGCCGCCAGGCTGGCAAATAGTTGGGCATTGGCTGTGGTTGGGATCATGCGGCCACTGCCGGCGTCATAAGCTGAGCCAAGCCGCTGCTCAATCAATTGACCATATAATTCCCCACCCGCCACAGCGCCCCCCAGCACCAGCTGGTTACCGGCCCAGCCGTGATCAGTGCCATCGCCATTCGACGACAAGGTCCGGCCAAAATCACTCATGGTAAAAGTGGTCACCTGGTTGGCAACACCCAGCTCAGCTGTTGCATGATAAAAACTGTCGAGTGCTGCGCTCAAAGTACCCAACAACGCCGGATGCACGGTATTTTGGTCATCATGAGTATCAAAACCGCCCATGCCAACAAAAAACACCTGCCGGCTTAAACCAAGATGTGCCTGCACACTGATCAAACGTGCCACCATTTTCAGCTGTTGCGCCAGATTGTTGTCGGTGGCAAAGCTGGCGGTTAAGGTAGGAGCTTGTGTCAGCGCATCGGCAATAATCAGGCTGCGGGCTTGTGCTGCACTGCTGCTACCGGCATAAAGCTGTTGTAGCGGATGGCTTTGCTGAGCCAGCAAGGCCGCCTGCAACTGCCGCACCAAAGCCGCTCTGCCGCCATTACCACTGCCGGCGTTCAGCACAGGCACCCCTTTAGCCGACATACCAAATGGCTGTAACACTTCCCCTTTTTGCCACAGATTGGTTCCTGATAAGCTAATACAACTGCTAAATTCGTGTTGTTGTGACAGCAGCTCCAGCATGTTGGCGCCCCAGCCTTTGTCGATACTGAGTGGCTCTTGTCCCCGCATCCAGGTGGCTTGCTGGTCGTTGTGGGAATACAAATTTTTGGGCAGCAGCGCCGTGCCCTGTTGCACACTGATTTTGCTGGTTGGCTGCTGCAATGCCCCCACCCCCGTCACCATCGCCAGTTGTTTATGTTCAAACAACGGCAGCAGGGGTGCCATAGCCGGATGAAAACCGATACCATCCGGCACTGCGGTTGTTGGCGTGATGGCCAGAGCCCCTTCGACCGCCAGCGCTTGCCTGGCTTGCCGGTAACCCGTCAGGCTATCGCCTCCCAGCGGGATCAACATATTGGCCGAATCATTACCGCCAAATAAAAATACACAGACCAGGGCTTTATAATCACTGCCAGCCACTGCAGGTGCGGCCACAGCGCGGCTGATGGCGCTTAACTGCAACGACGACAAAGCCGCCAGCCCCAGGCTGCCTTGCAACCCAAGTTTCAGCCATGCTCTGCGGGAATAATTTTTCATCGGCAACTCCTACAGCTGAACCGCATACTGCGGAGAAATAACAATAAAATACAAAAGTATGGCGGCTTGTTGCTCAGGTGTTTGTGTACTAAAACCTGCGGCAAGCTCGCGTAAAATTTGCCGCAATTCAGCATTCATAGTACCGGCCAAGACTTCCAGGTTGTATCTGTCCAGCAGCGCCTCAAGCCCCTGTTGTTGCAGCACAGTGGCGTAAGGCGCAAAACGCCCCAGCATCTGGTTTTGCCCCGGGTTGTTCACCACTTCAAAAATGCTCTGATAGGTTTGGTTATACAAATGATTCTGCAGGTTCAGCACATTACTGTCGGTGACTATTTGCTGCTCCGGCGCCACCAGCCCAAGTTGTTGCAGTGTGCTGTCCGGGCTGTAATCCGGCCGGAAAAAGTTAAACACCGAAGGTGACTGCAACGGCGCCTGGGCATGGCTGTCGGCCAGATTAAAAGTGTAGATATGGCCGTTTGGCGCCGAAGATGCCAGCAAACGCCAGACATGGCTGGTTTTTAATAAGGGTTCACGCAACTTACCAAATTGCCCTGCAACACCGGCAAAACCACTGCGGGCTTCTTCATCTAATAAAATCGCCAGTGTCAGCGCCGTTAAATCGCCCCTGACGCCCTGACCGTTGTCCGCAAATACCTGACTGACTCTGGCCACATAAGCCGGTGTTGGGTTAGATGTCACCAACCTCTGGATCAGCTGCCGGCTGATAAAAGGCCCGACATTTGGGTGATTGGCCAGATTATCCAGCGCCTGGGTGAGATCCTGCTGCGGGCTTTGTCCGGCCGGTATTAAAGTGCCGTTTAACAACTTTTTTTCACCGCTGGCGTGATAATCCGCAAAAGCCACCATTGGCAACATGTAATCGGCTTTGGGCCTGTCAAAACGCACAGTGCCGGCGCTGGTCCAACCGGTAAAGACATGGGCAAAACCTTCAATCACCGTTTGATCATAGGTAGGAATGGCAGCCCCCTTGCTGTCGAGCATAGGGCGCCCATCGGCTTGTAACTGCACCAACCCGATACTGAATAGCTGCATCACTTCGCGGGCATAATTTTCATCTGGTCTGATATTGCGGCTGACGTCAGGTTTTTCATTGCCCAAATGGCTCAGATAAACGCCCATCACCGGCGATAAAGTCACTTGCTCCAGCAATTGCCGGTATGTGCCAGTGCTGCCTTTGAGTAACAAGTCATAATAATTGGCCAGGGCGGCGGCCTGATTGTTCAGACCATTGCCTTGATCGGATACCACCATGATTTCTGACCAGGCAAAAGCCAGTCGCTGCTTTAACTGATCCGGAGCGGTCAGCGCATGTCGCCACCAGGTTTCCAGTCTGTTAATGGGCAAAGGCCGTGTTTGCCCCTGACTGATTTCCAACTTATCGGCATGGGTGCTGGGCGCCAGGCTCAGCTGCTGCACTAACCACTGCTCAGCGGTTTTTCCTGTGGCAGCCTGAATATCAGCCAGGGTCACGCCAAAACTGCTTTGTTGCAGCAACCGCGCCGCCTCCAGCGCATTCATCGGCGCAGGTTGCACCTCGACAGTCAGTTGGTCTTGATGGGTTAAACCGCCCGCGTCTGTAACTTGCAACTCAAAGGTAAAAGCACTGCTGCGATAAAGCATTGGGGCCTGAAAACTGCTGCTGAGCTGATTGATATTGTCTAGCACCAGGCTTGGACCAGACAGCTGACGCCAGCGATAACTGAGGTTGGCAGGGTCATCGTCTGTGGCGCTGCCACGCAGTTCAACCCTGGCACTAACGCGCACCTGCTGATCAACGCCGGCATTGGCAACAGGTGCCTGATTCACCTTGACCGGCGGCGGCGAAGGCACTTCTGTTGCAGCCTCTCCACCGCCACAAGCGCCTAAACTAAAGGTGGACAACCACAAAGCACCCATAACACGATATCGTATCTGATAAGCCATCATTTCCCCGGCAACACTGCACCAGCAACTGAACCTAACCATAGCGAGGGCATTGCTGAAATGCCAAAAAGGTTTGGTAAAGGTTTAGTAAAATTTACGTCAAGCCGCGAAAAATGAGTCACCCACAGCAAGCTGACTGGCTCTGACTTTGCCCTTGTGGTAAAACTGTCGGCCAGATCCGTCCGGTCATCTCAGGCTTTCATCCTCGAACAAGGGCAGTTATGTCAGCAACCTCAGCACCCAATGAAAAAAAACAGCAAAGCATCCTTCCTAACCTGCTGTTTAATATTGCAATTCCCGTCATCATTCTCAGTAAATTCAGCACCGAAGCATATTTAGGACCGGTGTGGGGTTTAGTTGTCGCTCTGATGTTTCCGGTAGGCTATGGCCTGTGGGAGCTGAAACAATCCGGCAAAGTAAACTTTTTTTCGGTGGTGGGTTTAATTTCGGTGTTGTTAACAGGCGGTATGAGCCTGTTGCAACTGGACCCCAAATATATCGCCATTAAAGAAGCGGCAGTGCCCGGCATTATTGGTTTGTTGGTGTGGTTTAGTCAGCACAGTAAATTTCATCTGATCAAAGCTATGTTAGAAAACGCGCAGCTGCTGAATATGGAAAAACTGCAGACGGCTTTGGCCAAAAAAGACAATACGGCGCTGTTTGAGAAAAAACTGGATTTTACCAACCAGTTATTAGCCGGCTCTTTTTTCCTGTCGTCGGTGCTGAATTATCTGTTAGCCAAATGGATTTTAGTCAGTCCGGCTGGCACCACGGCTTATAACGAAGAACTGGGCCGCATGACAGCCTTAAGTTACCCTGTAATAGTGCTGCCAAGTATGGTGCTGATGATGGCGGCACTTTGGTATTTATTCAGTCAGATTGGCAAACTCACCGGCGAAGAGATCGAAAAGTTTTTGCAATAAGCCGGCGCTCCTCTAAGCGCTGTGATGCAGCATTGCAGCGCTTTTTAGCACTCCTTCTTCATAAAATTCCGCAACTTATCGCTTGCCTTCATATTTTGTTGCCAAAAATCTGCTTCACTTAGCAGGCACCGCTCCAAAGGTGCGCCTCTGGTTCACAACAAGGACAAGTCGATGAATAAATATAGCGCTGAATTTTTCGGAACTTTCTGGCTGGTATTGGGCGGCTGCGGCAGTGCAGTGTTGGCCGCTGCTTTTCCGGGCTTTGGTATTGGTTTACTTGGGGTTTCTTTAGCTTTTGGTTTAACAGTTGTCACTATGGCTTATGCCATAGGCCATATTTCCGGTTGCCACTTAAACCCGGCAGTATCCATTGGCCTTTGGGCCGGGGGCCGTTTTCCCGCCAAAGAGTTGCTGCCTTATATTATTTCGCAAGTATTAGGCGGTTTAGCAGCCGGTGCCGTGCTGTACCTGATTGCCAGCGGTAAAGCCGGTTTTGACGTATCGGCAGGTTTTGCCGCCAATGGTTATGCCGAACATTCGCCGGGTCAATATTCCATGCTGGCCGCTTTGGTGTGTGAAGTGGTGATGACCATGATGTTTCTGGTGGTGATTTTAGGTTCCACTGACAAAAGAGCGCCGCAAGGTATGGCGCCACTGGCCATTGGCCTCTGCCTGACCCTTATTCACCTGATCAGCATTCCGGTCACCAACACCTCCGTCAATCCTGCGCGTAGCACAGGTGTCGCGCTTTTTGTGGGTGATTGGGCTGTGATGCAGCTGTGGTTATTCTGGTTGGCACCTATTGTTGGTGCTGTGCTGGGAGCCGGGGTTTATAAAATGATTGGCAGAGAACAAACGCAGGAATAACAGCGACTTAAGACCTGGTGGCAACACCAGGTTTTGTTTTATGTTGTAACTGAACATTTAAAGCATCCACGCAAGCAGCAGTGACCGTTTTTTTGCTGAGCATCAGATGAATATCAGCCTGATACAAAATAAAAGGCAACACTTCGAGCATCGCTTCCTGCCCACGCTGCCTGTTGCGCAGCGCCAGCCAGTCCTGATCGACAATGCTGTAGTCGGCACGTTGACTCAGCACCAAATCCAGCCGCTGCTCAGGGTCAAAAATAGCCACAGACCGCTGAATTACCGCAGGCAGTTGTTTTAATACTTCAAATTCTTCACCGTAATAACCTTTGGGATTATAAGTGCCGGCCAAACGGCGGCTCGCCAGGGTTAAAAAACCTTGTTTGCTATTGAGTTCAGGGTATTTATGCAACAACTGCTGATGCACCACCAGCTGATTCACTTCCTGACGGTAAGGGGCGGAAAACCAGGCAAACTGCGCTCTTTCTTTGGTGTAGGAAGCGGCAAAAACCAAGTCAATCTGGCCATGTTCCAGCTGGTTTAACGCGCGGGATTCGGGTAGAGGTAACAATTTGAGTTCAGTACCAACGGCTGCCAATGTGCTGCGGATAAGCTCAATATCAGTGCCTGTGACAGCTTCATCACGCACTTCAACATAAGGCAACCAGGTGTTGTTATACGGCATCCGCAGTTCGGTCGGACAAACACCGGCCTTTGCAACAAAGCTCAACAGTAACAAAATGCCGCAACAGCCTAACTGCATGCCACAAACCCCATCAGGCCAACCGGATATAAACATCACTATAGCCCAAGCGGGCATAGCAACGCAGTAGCTGCAGTCGCCTTTATGCGGTTAATGCCGCATTAAAGCGGTCAAAAGCAGCTACTAAATCGGCAATTAAATCGGCTGGATCTTCCAGGCCGATATGCAGGCGGATCACAGGCCCGGCATAAGGCCAGCGGGTCGCTGTTCTGATACTTTGTAAATTCAGATTAAAAGTCACCAGACTTTCATAACCGCCCCAGGAAAAGCCCATTTTAAAAAACTGCATGCCTTCGACAAAAGCTGTGACAGCCTTGGCATCACCTTGTTTTAACACCAAAGACAACAGACCATTGCTGCCGGAAAAATCGCGTTTAAACTCGGCATGGCCCGGGTGATCCGGCAAAGACGGGTGCAAAATACGTTCTATTTCAGGCCTTTGTTGCAGATAATTTAAAACTTCCAGCGTATTTTGCTGATGTTGTGCCAGCCTGATACCAATAGTTCTTAAACCGCGGGCCGCCAGATATACGTCATCAGCCGAGGCGCAATAACCCATTAAATAACCGGCTTCACGCAATTGCGGCCAGTGTTTTTCATTGGCACTTGCGGTGCCCAGCATCACATCAGAATGGCCAACAATATATTTAGTGGCGGCCTGAATAGACACATCAACACCATGGGCAAAAGGCTTAAACAGCACAGGCGAAGCCCAGGTGTTATCCAGCATCACCACCAAATCATGCTGCTTGGCAACTGCACAAATGGCTGGTACGTCTTGTACTTCCATCGAAATAGAACCAGGCGACTCCAGGAAAATGACTTTGGTGTTAGGGCGGATCAGCGTTTTAATACCAGCGCCAATCAGAGGGTCATAATAAGTGGTTTCAATACCGAGGTTTTTCAGTAACTTGTCGCACAAAGCCCGGGTAGGTTCATAAACGGAGTCCACCATCAGCAGATGGTCGCCGCTTTGCAAAAACGCCAGCAAAGCGCCGCTAATAGCAGCTGCACCACAAGGGTACAAAGCACAACCAGCACCACCTTCCAGCTCACAAATGGCATCACTGAAGGCAAAGTGGGTTTGGGTGCCACGGCGGCCGTAATAAGGCACCTGCTCGCCTCTTTTGGCGGTGGCATGTTTCAGTTCACTGACAGTGTCAAACACCACAGTCGACGCACGCACCACAGGCACATTCACGCTATAACCTGTCCACTTTTTATCACGACCGGCGTGCACTATTTTGCTGGCAATTTTCATGATGATTCCTAAGACGTCTGGATGCCTGCATTGTAATCACAGCCGCTGCCTGAATACCAGCGCAGCATGCCCCTTGCCAGGCTGATATTCAGCCAGTCACTATCGACTGTTTTGTGGTTTTTGCGTTTTTAAGGAGCTATAGCGGGGAGTTTGCGCCAGTGTTCTTTAATCAGCACCCCATCTTCCAGCCCCTGATGCAGCCAGATGTCGCCATTGAGCAGACACTGAAAATGGTAACTTTTGTTTTGTAAACGCGGCAGCGACGTGGCATCCACCTGTTCGTGATAACCGCTGCTGTCGGCGCTAAAAGTACCGGAAGCGGCCACCTCAAATTTACCGTCTTGTTGCCAGGTGATAAAACTAAAATGCCGGCCGGCAATCAGCTTACGGCTTTTGGTGCTTTGATTTTGAATTTCTGCCAGCACCTTGCCGTTTTGGTCAGAATAAATGGCCGACTCCAGCTGCCATGCACCTTGCAATAAAACGCTGTTACAGTTGTTTTGCAGCGCAGTTTGTTCAGTTGTACTGTCAGGAGTGTTGGCGGCGGCTGTGTTTAAACTCAGAATGCCAAGCAACAGCATGGCCACCCTTGGTGTCTGTTGATGAAAAAACCAGATATTTTTCAGTGGCATCTATTGCTCCTTGCTTCATCACAAGGCTTTAACTTGCCTGAAATAGCAACAACAGACAAGCCGCAAAGACTTAAACTTTAAGTGCTATGCAGCGCCTGAATATCGGCGGCGGCAATCAGCTGCTCCAGCGCGGGTCTGGCAAAATAATAGCCCTGAAAATAACGGATGCCTGTGCCCGCCAGATAATCAAGTTCTGCTTGCGTTTCAATCCCTTCGGCTAATACTTCAGTGCCCATCGCAGCACAAAGCCGCTGAACTTCAGTCACCACACGCTGTTGCGCCGGATGTTGTGCTATATCGCGGATCAGTGACATATCCAGTTTCAGCACCCGGGGTTTTAACGACTCCAGCCAGGATAAATCGGCGTAACCGCTGCCAAAATCGTCGATCGCGGTAATAAAACCCCGCTTGGCGTAACTGTCGAAAATTTTCATCAGCTTTTTGTGATCAACAATCTGCTCACTTTCGGTGACTTCAAACATAATATTGCGGATATCAAAACCAAACATATCAGCTGCTTCAATAGTGGCGCGGATACAGGTTTCCGGGTTGTACACTGCATTGGGCAAAAAGTTAATGCTGAGCATTTTATCCAGCCCGAGTTTTGCTGCAGTTTCAATGGCTTTCACCCGGCAAGCCTGGTCAAAATAATATTTGTTTTGTTCGTTAATACGCTCAAACACCCAGCCGGCACCTTCGCCCAAAGGCCCGCGCACCAGCGCTTCATAACCTGCTATCTGCCGTGTTTGCCAGTCAATAATGGGCTGAAATGCCATTCTGATGTCAAACCCCAAAGACTGCCCACTTAAACAGTCCATACAGCTTTGTTGTTTGATTTGACTCGGAAATTCCATCACAGCCTCGTTTTTTACACTTTTTCTTAGTTTGGGCACATTTCAGTGCTTTGCAAAGCTTTATGCGAAAATTAGCTGTTATTCAGCTATGAATGCCGGGCAAAAGCTGTGCTCAATATGGGTATTATGTCGGCCCCGAATAACTGCCCGCCTTATTTTTGTTTGAGAAAAACCATTTGGCTAACCACCAGCTGCTGCACCTTGCCCTGTTGCACCTCAAAACGCAGTACTTCACCGGAATTAGGCACCCATTCCAGCCGGACTGACTCTTTTTCCTCAAAACCTGTGGCTACCGCCTGCAGCGCTCCCCACTGGAATAACAACTGCTGCCGCGCATTCAGACTCACCTTCACTTCGCCCAGTTCCGGGTGTTGATAACGCCCGGTGTAGGCGGCAGCAGGTAAACTCAGTTGAAAACTGCGTGCCTGAATTTTCTGCTGGTGTGCTTGTTTGATTTGCGGCAACTGCGCCAGTTTTTGTTGCAGCCTGGCAAAACCAGCCAACACACGAGTTTTGGTTGTGTTGTCACCCAGCATCAAGCCATAACAATAATCGGCAATCAGGTTGTTTAAATCTTTGCTCAGCATGTCTTCGTTATGCAGAATCACCAGCCCCATTTGTTGTTGCGGTAAAAACGACAAATGGGCGCTAAATCCGGCAAAAGCGCCAAAATGATGCAACATCTGCTGGTTTTTATATGGCCCAGTGTACCAACCGTAGGCATAACCTTTGCGCTCAAAATCACCATAACTGCCGTTGGTACTGGCTTGTTGCTGCTGCGATTGGCGGATAACGTGCGCTGGCAATGCAGTGTTAGCCGAAGGCATTTGCGCCAGCAAAAACTTCGCCAGATCAGGCGCGCTGGACAGCATGCCACCAGCTGCATGCATCGTTTGATCGGTTTTTTGCAGATACAAAGGTGCTGTGGTTTGCATCAGAGAATAAGGCAAAGCCAAAGGCCAGTCTTTGGCAGCAGAGCGGCTAGCGCTGGTTTGTTTCATTTGCAGTGGGTCAAAAATAAGCTGTTGCAGCTGCTGTTGCCAGGGTTGGCCACTGCTGTTATCCAGCCACAAACTGGCAATGTTATAACCCACATTGCTGTAACTAAATTCACCATTTTTTGCACTGGCGTCCGGCACGGACTGTGCCACCAACTGCAGCAGACTTGCCGGACTGTGCTCACCACTGTAAGCGGTCGCCCATACCAGAGGTTGATTATCGACACCCGACTGATGTGTTAATAACTGGCGCAAAGTCACCTGGTTGGCATTGATATTCTTAAAATGCAGCTGTGGCCACATTTGCTGCAAACTCATCTGCATGTTGAGTTTTTTCTGTTCGGCTAACAGTAAAAAAGCGAGTGCAGTAAATGGTTTAGTTGCTGAAGCGATATAAAACACTGTCTCTGCACTGACCGCTTTTTTGTGCTGAATGTCGGCATAACCGCTGTAATGTTGATACACCACCTGGCCGTTCTGTACCAGCGCAATTGCAGTGCCAAAGGGTAAAGCGGCCTGAGTTTTAATGTCGGCAAGCGCTTGTTCCAGTTCAGCAAAATCTTTGTTTTCCAGTGCTTGTGACAACGGGCTAAACATCACACTGAACGAGGTACAGAGCGCCAGCAGTGTGTTGCGTGAGCAGCAGCTGGGTAAGGCAATAGAAGGAATTGGCATCATGGTTTCTTTGCTCCGGTATCAGCAGGCTGCTGGCTAAGATTGTGGTCGGTAGAGGTGTTGTCATTGTGTTGTGCGTGATAACGCTGACGGAATTGGTTAAACACCTGGTTTTCAGTACTAAAAGGGTGTAAATGGGCGGTGTTGGCCAGAATTTGTTGGGAAGCAGCCAAATCGTTTTGTGCTAACGATTGCTTGAGTTCGGTCAGGATCAACTCGTAAGTCAGGCCACAGAACATACTCATATTCAACAGCGCACTGCGGCTTTTAAAGGCCTGGATCACACCACTGAGATCGGCACTGAGCAACGCAATCACAAAATGATTGCCATCTGCCACCAGTTTAAAACTGACGCCAGAATTTTTGCCATACACCTCTTTGCCATTGGCTCGCAGGGTCAGCTGCACACCGGGTAAGTCAGCAGGCTCATAAATTTTAACCCGCACTTCTACCCCGCGGGCAGCAGCCGCTATCAGCTCTGGCGCGAGTAAGGGCAATACCGCAGGCTGAATGTCTGCCAGCAGCAGGCCTTGTGCTTCACGGCACAACTGATGGCTGTCATAAAACAATTGGTCAGGGTTTTTCAGCTGATACACCCCTTCCTGCTCATCCGCCACCGGCAGGGCTTCCAGTTCAGTCGCAAGTTCAGTTAACACCTGGCTGAATTTTTGTTGTTCATGGTCCAGCAATTGACGCCATGGCACAGCAACGTAGCGTTTCTGATCTTGCTGCACCTGCAGTACCGCACCTTTTTGATGTAAAGACGCCAGCGCTTTATACACATTGGCAACCACTTTCCCCACCTCTTTGGCCACCGCATAACCCGTCATCTCGCCATGTCTGAGCAAAGCGAGGTAAATATCTGTTTCCAGTGCAGTAAAGCCAAGATGCTGTAGCCGGACCTGTGTCATGATCAATCTCAATCATAGTAGTAGCCTATGATACTAGTAATGATCACCGCAGAACACAACAGCACAATTTGTAAACAAATTTTGCGGGAACAAGGACAAGTGTCAGGCCCTGTCTTCCTAAATACAAAAACGCAGAAGACCAGCCTTCTGG
>JAYRUI010000021.1:0-14276 GCA_041919175.1 Rheinheimera sp.
CAAACGGTCAACACTCCAGCCAATACCTAACAGCACCAACAACATAAAAAGGTAAAAGTGTAAAAACAACCGGCGCATATTAATTCCAGGCGTCGGCTACAAACAAATAACCTTTACCCCAGACAGTTTTAATACGAAATGGTGTGTCGGCGTTGTCACCCAGTTTGCGGCGTAAATGCGACACCCGCACGTCCACGGTGCGGTCCAGGCCGTCATATTCGCGGCCGATAATTTGTTTGTGAATGGCTTCGCGTCGCACAGTCTGACCGGCGTTTTTCGCCAGCATCCACAACAAATCAAATTCATAACTGGTCAGTTCCACCAGTTGACCGGCAAAATAGGCTTCGCGTGCTGACTGGCTGAGTTTCAGCTGGCCAAATTCCAGTTCGGTTTTTTCCTGATCCACAGCAGGCTGACTGCGGCGTAACAAGGCATGAATTCGCGCCAGCAATACCCGGGGTTCCACCGGTTTTATCACATAATCGTCGGCACCCAGTTCAAGCCCAAGCACCTGATCAATATCACCTTCTTTTGCTGTTAACATCAAAATCGGGTTTTTATACCAGGGGCGGATAGTGCGGCAAATGGCAAAACCGTCCATGCCTGGCAACATTAGATCCAATACGATTAAATGCGGTTGGAATTCGCGGCAGGCGGCTTCAACGGCCAGGCCGTTTGTTTCCAGCCGAACTTCAAAACCATGTTGTAATAAAAAACTTTGTACCAGACCAGCCAGACGCTGATCATCTTCGACCAACAGAATTTTGCTCATCAGAAAACACTCCAGGGGGCTACCAGTCTGCGTCGCCGTTCCGGTTGCCGGCTTAACACTGTTAATTGTTGTTGCAGCAACACTTGCTGTTGCACGTCACGTAATTCGAGGTTGGCAGGTCCGTTTAATGTTAAGGCCTGCTGCAAAGTCCCTTGCTGTTTGGCCGACCAACAGGCCAGTTCCTGTTCATCAAGATAAGCACAAAGAGATAAAGGTGACTGACTTTGCCAGTACAGCTGCAACGGCAGCTGGCAGTTATTTTGTTGTTGATCCTGCAAACAGACGCTGGGCGCCACCTGCCAGCAAATATTCTGGGTACAAGGTTTTGCAGCTTCAGCTGCAAAGCAGCTAAAACTCAATATCATCCAGATAAAGAAGGTACGTCCATGCATCAGAAAAATCGGTAAGTCACTCCCACAAACCAGCTCCGGATATCGTCTTCGTTGACCAGCGGGCTGTCGGTCATCGCATCATCCAAAAAGCGATGCCGGTAAAAGGCTAAAGCTGACCAATCGGCCGTCAGCGGATAACTCCAGGTCAGTTTTAACTCAGGTTGCCAGCTTGCGCCAGCCTGATAGTCCACCGGAAGTTGCCTTTCGTCAACAATGCCATAGTAGGTGTTGATAAGGTTGGCACTTTTCCAGTGTAACGCTGTACTGAGTTGCCAGTGCCCAATGGTACTTTGCCATCCGGTACTGGCGCTGATACTGGCGTGCTGACCATGATACTGACCCGACACATCATGCCACCAGTTGGCTTTTAACTGTAAGTCAGCTGAAAACCAATCCAATTGCAGACCAGCATCAACAGCTGTCGGCCGTTTGTCCACATCATTGATCGAAAGTTCGGGGATCAATGCAGATTTTTCGGCAGGACCCGCCAGGCCCATATCGCTGACCATAAATCTGTTAAAGACGTTGCTGGGGTGGGTGCGGCGGAAATAACCCCGTTCTTCATTCAGCCGGCTGACCAGACTGAATTGCCATGCCTGATCAAGCGTCCAGTTATAGCCCAGAGTGCCGTTATCGAAAAACCAGTGTTTGCCGTAATAACTCAGATCTGGGATTAACCACAAAGGGAAATTATGACCACCAACCAGCGGGTTCGATCTGTGGCCAGCACCGGCGGCCAGGGCAAAACGCCATTGCCCTGCTTCTGTGCAGCTGCCTGCCATGGCATTGGGTTCTTGTGGGCATTCATTACCTGAAGCCAATAAAGGCAAACTACAGGCGAGAACTAATAGCAACAGCTCATCTTATAAACACCCTGGCACTTTAGCATTTGTGCCTGCTGAGCTTAAGTACAAATAACAATGTTTCACAAAATGGCGGCTGATTTGTCACAGAGCTGTCGCGTGCAATTTTTTACACTGGCGCCAGTACCTATAGTTGAAGGAGATTTATTTTGTCAGGATCAGAGCCGCAGCCTTTATTGGTCATTCGTAATCAGCTATTGGCTTTTGCGTTATTAAATCTATTGGGATCTTGTGCTCATTTGCCACACACTGTGGCCGCTGCTGTCGAGAAGCCGGTAACAACCATCACGGCCCCCGCTGTGCAGAAGTCTGAAAGTGCTGCGTTTCAGTTAAATTACCGCAGGCACAGCCCGGCACTCTAACCCTGGTATCTTGCATGAGCCTTGCCTTTGGGGGCAGGGTTATGGCACCTTAGCACTCCTTATGAGCAGGTTTTTCGCCTGTTCGGCCCGAAGTCCGGTAAGAGTACGGCAACAGTACGGCAACAGTACGGCAAAAAGTACGGCAAAGTCTGAGGTAAGTGCGGTGTCAGTCTCCATCATCAGCAGTAGCTTTCCCTTGTCCGCATTGTTATTTGACGGGGAATATCTATGAAAAGTAAAGCCACCTCTTTTGATATCGCTTATCAGGCCGGTGTATCCCAATCGACAGTCTCCCGCGCTTTACGTGACAGCCCGGCGGTGAATCAGGAAACTAAAGATCGCATTTTTGCCATTGCCAAACAGCTGAATTACAAAGTAGATAAAAACGCCAGTAACCTGCGTAAACAACGCAGCGGTACGCTGGCGTTATTGCTGTTTGAAGATCCGACTGTTGATGATTCCCAGATTAACCCGTTTTTTCTGTCGATGCTCGGCAGTATTACCCGTGCCTGCACCAAAAGAGGTCATGATTTACTGGTGTCTTTTCAACAGCTCAGCGACGACTGGCATGCTGAATATGAAGACAGTAAAAAAGCCGATGGCATTATTTTATTAGGTTATGGCGATTTTATTGATTACGAAGAAAAGCTCAACCAACTGCTGGCACAAAAAACCCATTTTGTCTGTTGGGGTGCCAAAGTGCATGGCCACCCGGAATTTACCATTCGCAGCAATAATCAGCAGGGCGGCAGGTTGGCCGGCGAACATTTATTAAAACTTGGCCGCAAATCTTTTGCCTTTATTGGCAATGCTTCTGAGCACAGCCCTGAGTTTTTCGAAAGATATCAGGGCTTTATTCAGGCGTTGTCAACGCAGAACATCAAAGCCGAAGCAGTGCCACAGTTTGATGCTATTTCCACTGAACAAGCAGGTTTTGACGCCACTTTAAAATTACTGGCGGCTGGGCACAGGCCAGATGCGGTTTTTGCCGCCAGCGACTTAATCGCCATTGGTGTGATAAGAGCCTTACAACAACAAGGCATGCAAGTACCTGCGGATGTAGCTGTGGTGGGTTTTGACGATATTCCGGTGGCGTCATTTTCGTCACCTGCGCTGACGACTATTCAGCAAAACACCACCTTGGCCGGCGAAATGCTGGTGGTGAATCTGTTAAAACTGATTGCGCAGCAGGGTATAGAACAAACCGAAATTGAGCCAAAAATTATCGTACGCCGCTCTTGCGGTGCCGCTTAACCAGACTGATATCTGATCCTTTATGAAAAACACCTCCAAACCACAGCGCCCGAAAGCGGCAGCTGTTGCTGCCCCATTGCATCCGGCCAATCCGCATCAGCAAGGTTATGATATGGCGGCGCTGGCTGACACTTTGCCAGCGTTAAAGCCATTTTTACTCCAAACCCCTGCCGGCAAGCTGAGTATTAATTTTGCCGACCCTAAAGCCGTAAAAACCTTAAACAAGGCTTTGCTGGCGCATCACTATGGCCTGCAACATTGGGATTTACCTGAAGGTTATTTATGCCCTCCTGTGCCTGGGCGATTGGATTATCTGTTGTATCTTGCTGATTTATTACAACAAAACCATCAAGGCAAAAAACCAAAATTTAGCAAGATGACGTTGCTGGATGTAGGTTGTGGTGCCAATTTAATTTATCCGTTGTTGGCAGTAAAAACATTGGGCTGTCGCATGCTTGGCTCCGATATCAACGGTGGCGCACTTGCACATGCGCAAAGCCTGATTGACGCCCATCAGCTTGGCCAAAAAATTGAACTGCGCCAACAAAGCTCTGATCAGCATATTTTTGACCATTTACTCAAACCAGGGGAATACCTGGATGCCACTTTGTGTAACCCGCCTTTTCATCAGAGTGCCGAGGAAGCCAGTGCCGGTAGTGAACGTAAAAGACAAAACCTTGGCCTTGCCAAAGACGCAGCCGCCCTTAATTTTGCCGGACAAGCGCACGAACTCTGGTGTGAAGGCGGTGAGCTGGCGTTTATCAAGCGCATGATAGAGCAAAGCAAAGCTGTGGCTGCGCAGGTGTTCTGGTTTAGTTGTCTGGTGTCCAAACAGCAGCATGTGGCGGTGTTGCAGGCAGAGTTGCAAAAAGCTGGTGTGGTTGAGCAGCAGCTGGTTGAGATGGCACAAGGCAATAAACAAAGTCGTTTTATCGCCTGGACCTTTTTAACTGAAGCACAGCAGCAATTGTGGCGGCAGCATCGCTGGCGTTAATTGTGCTGGTTTATGCCTGACGGTGAACGCCTGACGCCGCAAACCCCAAGCTTCAGCACAAAGAAAAACCCCCGATGTTTGCATCGCGACGAATCGCAAAACAGCACCGGGGGCGGGAGAGCTGGTGAGCTATTGCAGTTTATTTTGTTGTGCTGTAGCGCTGTTCAACCGGCTGGTATCTGTCCCACACCTGTTGATCCTTTAACGAACGCAGCAGTTTGATATATTCAGCATGACTCCATGCCAGAGGGGTAGCGCCGTTGGTGCCTTCACCTGAACTGTATTGATAAACCGAGTTATTGCCGACATTGTCCCAAACCTGCTCAGGCAGCATCATGCCTTCATTGGCAAATTGTTCCATCGCCTGCACATAGTTGTGACGCAGCGGCTGCATTGTTTCAGCGCTGAGTGGCTGTTTTTGGCTTTGCAGCAGTGCCAGTTCATAATGGCCCCGTTCACCGGAGAAAATTGGCCAGACCCGGCCACGCTGGCCTGGGGTGTTGGCGTCATTTGGCCCTTTGGCATAACCCATGGCTGTTTCGGTGTCTTCACCATAACCATCTAAACCATAACGGCGCCAACCAGGTAATTTTCCTTCAATACCGGCAAAGCTGAATTCATATTTGACTCTGAGCGCATCCGGCAGATTTTGGTCGTCCAGTTCGCCCAGAGAAGCACGCACGGCAGGGTGGTCGGCACTTCGTACGCCATAACGCACTAATTCCAGGAAACCGCCATCTACCACATCACTTTCATTCACATTGCTGATACCGTTGCGGTCCTGCAGCTTGCTTTGATCGTCTGGATTGTCGTTGCTGTTAATGCGCAGATAGTACTGACCATCGCTCGGCGCTTTATTGAGTGTGCCTTTGGTGGTGAAGGTTTTGGCCTCCAGACTGCTGCTGTATTCATCGGCCTTTTGCAGGTAGAGCTCAGCAGAAGCTGTATCGCCACTAAGTTTGGCAATATCCGCCGCCACGACCAGGCCACTGATCACAGCAGCAATAGTGGAAGGTGAATAACCGCCTTGTTCTTCCCAGCGTTCTTGTTGGGTGGACGGCGGTGTTAGGTGAACATCGTTCCAGTCCAGTTTGACATTGCCACCTTTAGCCAGAAAATCAGCGGCTGGTTTGAGCATACGGCTATACCAGTTGGTTAATTCTGTTTCAGACAGCAGCCCCTGTTGCCATAAACGCCAGCCCAGCATAATCGGCATCGCCGTTTGATCCAGCTGAATGCCGACCCATTCCAGAGTGCCGTCGACATGCGTTTTTTGTAAAAACCAGCCAGGTGCGCCCACATAACCCGGCGTTTTGTCATTCACCTGCACCTTGGTTAAATATTCAAAGGCTACTTTCGGGCTTTGTTCATCACCCAAAGCCAACATGGCCATGGCCACCTGATAAAAATCGCGTGGCCATACCGCTTTATAACCGGTCTGGCTTTGTTCGGCCGATTTCACATCACCCCAGGGATTGGATAAAGATGCGATTAAAGCGCCGGCATGGGTTTTATCTTCCTGCGCTTTCAGTACCATAGCACTGGTGTACAACAGTTTACCCTTGTCCATGGCGGTGTCAGCCAGTGTGTTGAGCTGCGGCAGGCTTTGCAGATAATCTTCCCAGCCGATAGCGTCACCCAGGCCATTAAATTCCGCCAGCACATTGTCTAAACCACGTTTTAAGGTGTTTTGCGCTGCAAGTGCACTGTTGTCCGTGCTGTCGCCAAAACCAATGACTAAATCGAACTGGCCGCTTTCGCCTTTTTTCACAGCTGGCAGTTGTGCCAAAGCCGCTACATTACCTGCCGTTTCGCCTGTGCTTGCGTACAGTTTGCTGAAGGTCTGGCTGGTTTTCAGTTCTGTCAGGCCATCAGAGACACCGACAAAACCTGTACTGGCTTGTTGAAAGGCGGGCTGGCTTAACAAGGTTAAGGCTGAGCTGCCTTCAACAGCGTGAATCATATTGTTTTTAACATGAGCTTTATCGTTACTGCCGGTGTTGCCAAGGGCTGGGTCCAGATAGACAAACAGCTGTAAATTGTCAGCCAAAGGGCGGAAATAAGTACGCACCACCAGGCTTTGGCCAGATGGGTCGGTAAAAATGTGTTTTTCAATTTCGTATTGGCCGTTTTTGGCTTTATTCAGCACTCTATAAGCCAAAGACAAAGGCCGGCCAGCGGCGTCTTTGTATAAATAATCAATGCTGGACACAGTGGCGGTTTTTTCTTCATCAACAAAGCCGGTGCCTTTGACGACAAACTGCATTTCACGCAGCTGCGCCTGATGGATCAGGCCTGACATCGTTTCAGTCAGCACCCCTTGGGCGATGGAAAACCAGACTTTGGACACCACACCAGTTGCAGCTTGTTCACTGTATGCGCCCTGATGATATTGCTCGTACGAGCTGCCAATACCCTGTTTACCGGCATAAGCCCAGGTAGAAGCCACACCAGGAGCGCCCGGTGCTGCATTTGTGCTGGCGGCGTCCGTTGCCGGTTGACAGGCGCTTAGCAATAAAGCGGTGCAAAAAGTAGTCAGAGGTAAATAGGCTTTCATCAACAAGTCCCGTGTTCTGTGGCGCTAACAGCGCCGCTGCAAATTCAGTGGTGTTGGTTTTTAACTCGAATGGTCAGCACATACAGGGCGGCAATCACCAGACTACCGGCACCCAGCGCCAGCGCATAAATGGCTTGCCCGGCAAAAAATACATTTAATAAAGTGCCGAGAACAGAGGCGGCAAGCAGCTGCGGCAGTACAATAAAAAAGTTAAACATCCCCATGTAAACGCCCATCTTCTGGCTTGGTAAAGCGTCGGCCAACAAGGCATAAGGCAAAGACAAAATAGAGGCCCAGGCAACGCCGACGCCAATCATCGACAGCCACAACAGTTTGGGGTCTTCAATCCATAAAAACGACACTAAACCCAAAGCGCCACAAAGCAGGTTGATGCAGTGACTGATTTGTAATGAAGTGCGTTTGACCACCCAGGGAATGACAATAGCGGCAATAGCGGCAAAACCGTTGTAAATGGCAAATAACAAACCCACCCAGTCGGCGCCGTCGTTGTAGGCGGCTGAGGTTGGATCTGAGCTACCGTAATGCACTGAAGTCACAGCTGCTGTGGTGTAAATCCACATGGAAAATAAGGCAAACCAGGAGAAAAACTGCACCACGGCCAGATGGCGCATGGTGGCTGGCATGGTAAAAAGGTCATCGACGATCTGCACTAACATGCCGTTGCCGTTGTGGTTTTTCTGTGCACTCACCAGCCACTGCAATAAGGCAAAAGCCACTAAACAACCGCCCAATACATACAGCTGTTTATCCAGGCTATAAAACCACACCGCAGCTACTGCAGTGCCGCCAATCAGGCCAAATAAAGCGCCGCTGCGCCAATAACGCGCTTTGTTGTCTGAAGGCTGGAAGGGTTCATCTTCAGCTTCACCAAAGGCCTGTAGCTGCGCCGGGCTGTATTCTGTAGAACGCATCACTGTCCAGAGCACGGCTGCAAACAGCACCACACCACCGGCATAAAACGAATATTTGACTGAGTCGGGGATTTCACCAGCCGGTGCAGTGTTGGCCACGTCAAACCAATTGCTCAATACATAGGGCAGCGCAGAAGCCACGACGGCACCAATACCAATAAAAAAGCTTTGCATTGAAAAGCCCAGCGGCCTTTGTTTCTGATTCAGGTTGTCACCGACAAAAGCGCGGAAAGGCTCCATGGTGATATTGATGGAGGCATCTAAAATCCACAGCATACCGGCCGCCATCCAAAGCGCAGGGGAATTTGGCATAAAAAACAGCGCCATAGTGGTGAGTACCGCGCCGTAGAAAAAATAAGGACGCCGCCTGCCCAGCTTGTTCCAGGTACGGTCGCTGAAATAACCGACCACTGGCTGCACCAACAAACCCGTTAACGGGCCTGCTATCCACAGAATAGGGATTTCATCAATGCTGGCACCTAAAGTCTGGAAAATCCGGCTGACGTTGCCATTTTGCAAGGCAAAACCAAATTGAATGCCCAAAAAGCCAAAACACATGTTCCAGATCTGCCAAAAGCTAAGATTGGGCTTTTGTTGTTGCATGCCGATTCCCCGTCAAAGTACTGTGAGTCCGTGTTCCGGACTGCTGTTTTTTTGTTGTAGCTAGCATAGCAGACACATTTTATGTGCAGAGCGTACAAATCAGCTGAAAGGTCCAAACAACAATAAGGCGGGATTTACCCGCCTGCGTGCTGTTTCTCTTTGCAAAACATGCTGTTGTAACGTGATTCGCCGTATTAACAACCGGCTATGCTTTTATGGCAAAACTACGATGCCTGCTTTGATAACGTGAATTGGCACTAACAACAAGATGAATACGTATTCAGATGGCACCGCTTGCCCGGGCTTGGTGCAGCGGTGTTGTTGTTTGTGCCAATCAAGTGCAGCGGATTTTTTGGCAACGCCCCTTTCATCAACAGTGGCACTGCATAGAAGTGAGGCCGTACCGCTTAGCGGTGAAAGTGGTTTTCCACGCCATTTTGCAGCAGATAGTCACCTAAATCGGGCAACTGCATTTCGTCCAGCTCCAGAATATCCAGAATAGCTTCGCCATATTGCCGCCATTCGGTTTCTAAAGTCACATCAAATAAATTGGTTTCTTCGGCGGTTAAATGTTCGGCCAGTTTTAAAATGGCAAACAGCCGTTTTTCGTATAAATCGGTTGATAACAACATAGGTTCAGGGCTGTGATGGCTGGCGATGACATTGACAATTTCCGGCGCCAGACCCCAGGCTTGGGCAATCAGATAACCCAGCGTTTCATGGTTGGTATGAAAATAACGTTGTTCGATGCCGGTGTAAGGGAGTTGATTATTCAGGCCAACTTTCAGCACCTTGGCATAATCGGGAAATTGCATTTGGATCAGGCTGATACCGGCATTATGGAATAAACCCAGGCTGTAGCAGTCGTCGGCACAGTCGCTGCCCAGCCGCAGTTGCTGGGCAATGAGCATAGCAGCACTGCCGACGTTCATGGCACTGTTCCACAGTTTCAGGGTAAAAGGGTCGCTGCGGCCGTCGCTTAAGGTAAAACGCAGCACCACACTGGTCACCAGTTTAATCACACGATTTAAACCAAGAAACTTACAGGCATGTTCAATAGAGCTGATTTTACGGCGCAGTCCAAAATAAGCGGAGTTCACCACTTTGAGGGTAAAACCGGCAATGCCAATATCCATATTAATCAGGGCTGCTATGGTATTTATGTCCGGATCTTCCAGCTCAATTTCCTGTTTAATGCGAAGCAACACGTCGGGTTGAGGCGGTATGGTAAAACCGGCCAAAGCATTTTCAACCAACGACATATCAATAGGCTTCACCATAAACCAACTCCAGTGGGCAAAATAAAAAAACAGTATATCTGCTTGTGGTCACAACTGCAGTGTTGTTGGCGATAGAAACACAAAATCAAAAGGGGGAGAAGGCAGTGCTGCCGCACTGCCTCTGAAGCTTAACTTTTTTGTTGATTTAATTGTTTCATAAAAGTTTTTAATTCGTTGCGCAGCTTTTTCTGGTTTGGCTCATTGGCCAATAACGGTGCTACTGTTGCTTTGGCTGCAGCCTCGTCTTTATTACGTAACTGAATTTGTGCCAGGCGTAAAATAGCCCAGGGATAAGCGTTATGGTCACTGCCCTGATAAAACTCAAGATAACGACTTAAAGCCTGCTGGCCGGCGCTTAAGTCGATGCCTTCCAGTGCTGCCAGGCGGCCAATCTGATACAAACTTTCATATTGTGCTGCGGTTTCAGTAAAAAGGGCTGCCGCTTTCTGGTAATAACTACTGGCTTGCTGATGTTGCTTGTCCTGACTCAGCAGCCCGGCATAACTTTGTAATAATTCGGCTGCTGCCGGTTGTTTTTGCACTTCATTTTGCAGCAGCTGCAGGGCTTTTTTTACATCATCCTGCTGTAACACTTTGGCTTGTGCTATCAGGCCTTGTACCGGGTCTTTTGCGTAAAGTGCATCGGCCAGTTTTTTGGCTTCATCAATGTCACCCCCGGCAATGCCCGGTGCTGCGGCGTAAAAGCTAATCAGAGTTTGTTGATATTTTACTTCTGCCGGATCCATGCTGATTGCTTGTTGCAGCAGTGCCAGGCCTTCTTTGGCGCGACCTGGTGCCGAAAACATACTGCCCGATTGCGCCAGATTAAATTTGTTCACCGCCGACAAATAAAACAGCTCTGCCAAAGCCGGCTGTTTTTCCCTTTGCTGCTCCAGTACTGATTCCAGCGCTTCATCTTCACCCAGCGACAACATGCTTTTATATTGCAGCAGTTGTAATTGGGGCTGAGTGGCTAAATCGGGTTGGGCTTTCAGTTGTTGCTGCAGCTTGCGGTATTGCTGACGTTCCAACAGTTGTTGAAATTGGCTGAGATCGGTACTCGCACTTTCTGTGCTGGCAAGTGCTGGGGTGGCAACCTCTGCGCTGGTAAATACAGGGAACGCAAGCAGGCTGGAGAGCAGCAAAACGGCGGTTTTCATCAATAGGCTTCCTTGAATTTTTATGGGGGAGCCCACGACGTTAACATAAAGCTAATTTTTTGTGTCGTTACTGCGGCTCATTTTTTTGCAACCTTCTGAGCAATATTTCACCTGTTGCCAGTCCCGTTGCCATTTTTTGCGCCATAAAAAAGGTCTGTGACAAAAAGCACAGATTTTTTCCGGCAAATGCAGTTTGTGATGCGCCATCTGAATTGATTCTGAATAAAAACATACAGCTGAATACGAACGAGGCGGGTGTTGGATCTGCCCGGCAGCAGGAAAAGGCCGGGCTGAAAAATGTTAAGAATCGAGGTAAGGGCGGCCTGACATCATTTGTTGGGCCAGTTGTAATTCAGCATCGCTGTCAGATAACTGCAACTCGCCAAACTGCACGTCAAACTGAATGAGATCGTCTTGTGGCATATTTTGCGCTATCAGTTTGTCCGGCACCTGACCGACCTGACGATAGGCATTAATAGCCACCTGAGCCGCCTGTTCCATCAGCATAAAAAAGTAACCCAGAGGGAAGGTGCGGAACACTTCGTGGTCCAGCTGTGCCCAACCTAACAAGTCACCACTGATGCTGCCATCGGCGTGATCAGTAAACAACAGCGAAACGGCCGGAAACGGCGGATTTTCACCTGAGTTGTACTCTTCAACATCCTGCTCGTTAAATAACAACACATAACCAAATGCCGGACAGCCTTCAGCGTCCATATCGTCGAAAGCTGTGTCGTACACTAAAAACAGGCGTTGATCTGACATCGGTTGGGTCCACAAACTAAAGGGCGCACATTCTACCTAAGCCAAGGCCAGAGCTAAAGGATAAATTGGTATTGGCTGTTGTTTTTTTCACCGTGCTGACCCGGCTTCATGCGGCAGTGGCGCGCTGTTTTTGGGGATTTCCAGCAACATCGACAACAGCTGTAACAATAAGGCCTCGTTTTCACAGGTTTTTTTATCGGCAAGCACAGCAGCTTCCAACATCTGCGCCAGCTGTTTTTTTAACATAGGCGCCACTGCAATCAGCTCAGCAAACACCGGCAGCATCTGGCTGGCGTTTACTTCTGGTTGCAGGGTATCGGCTGGTAATGCCAGCGCAGCAAGACCGGCCTGCCATGCACCGGCAGGCTCAGCACTTTCTGCGGCGCACAAACTCAGCAGTTGTAAGGCGGAATTTTGTACCTGGTGCAGCCGGCTGGCTCTGTCATGCCGGTGCAATAAGCTGGCATCAAATTGCACCCCAACACTTAACTTCAACCAGGCCAGAATGCTGGTTTCTAATAAATCCTGCTGACCGTCGGCTTTCACCATGGCTTCACAGAGTTCAAGCAAATGGGCAAATTGTTGCGCCGACAGTTGTTTTAGGCTGGGTGCCAAAAGTTGTAACAGCTGCAGTTTTTGACCCGGCGCTAACAACACCACCTGATCATAGAGTTTGTCGACATCCTGCAATAAACTGCTGCTGCCCAGCTCTTTAATCAAATGCCAGTGTTTATGCAGTTGCTCCGGTTGCACCAGACAAGCGCATAACAGCGCCGGTGCTGAAGGTGGATGCTGGCTGCTGTGCAATAACAAGGCAGGCAGCGCGGCCAATATTGAAGTCGCTTGTTGCTGGCGGTGACTGTTTTTTTGGCCTGTGGCTGCATCAGCGGCGTTGCTGTTATCCGCGCTGTTGTCAGATAGCTTGCGCTTTTTGCTCAGCTGTTCGCTATTCGGAAACTGGCCTAACCAGGAGGGCTCAATTTTTTTGATCCGTTCAGCCAAAGGCGGGTGCGTCGCAAAAAGGCTGGTCCAGCGGCTGATGGCTTCACCAAAAAACAAATGGCTCATTTCATCGGCATTGGGGTTGCGTACTCTGCTGCCCAGGCTGGCGCCGCCAATGGCCTTCAGCGCACCCGCAATGCCTTGTGGATTACGGGTAAATTGCACTGCGCTGGCGTCGGCCAGAAACTCACGTTGCCGGCTGACCGCGGCTTTAATCAGGTTGCCAAAAAACGATCCCAGATAACCCAGCACCATTAAGCCCAACGCTAAACCAATCAAACCACCGCCGTTATTTTTACTGCTTCGACCGGCGCTATACACAGCACCGGTGCGGCCACCGCTTCTCAGCAGGTAATAACCGGCGTGGCCAATAAATAAAATGCCATGCAAGAGCGCAATCAGCCGGATATTCATCCGCATATCACCGTTCAGAATATGGCTGAATTCGTGGGCAATCACCCCTTGTAATTCGTCGCGGCTGAGTAAATCCAGACAACCCTGAGTGATGCCAATCACAGCGTCAGATGGCGAATAACCTGCAGCAAAAGCGTTAATGGAATTTTCCGGCAGCAAATACACCGGCGGCACCTGCACTCCGGCGGCTATCGCCATTTCGGCCACGACGTTCAGCAGCACTTTTTGTTGTGGGTTGGCATTTTGCGGGTCAACCCGCTCGCCACCCAGTGCTTCTGCCACCACCCGACCGCCTTTATTCAGTTCGGCCTTTTTCAGCAAAATAACAAAGGTAATCACCAGCAACATCGCTAAGGAGCTGATAGTCATGGCTTTCCAGGGCAAAGCGGACCAAAAAGCCGGATGATTCGGGCTGAATAACAGTTCGGTTTGCTCAGGCTTTAATACGCCAAGCGTGATACACAGCAGTAAATTGGTCAGCACTAACAATGACAACACCGCCAGACCAAACAGCAGCACCAACAGTTTGGTGTTACGTCTGGCCTGATCCTGCGCTTCGAAAAAATCGACGGCCATCTGGCTTAAAAACTCACCTTAGGTGCGGCCTGAATAGCCACAGTGTCGGCAAATTCCAGCAATTTGGCGTCTTGCTGGTGGCCAAAAAAGCCAGCCAGAAACACCGGAGGGAAACTTTGTTTGTAACTGTTGTAAGCGGTTACAGTGTCATTAAACGCCTGACGGGCAAAAGCTACTTTGTTTTCGGTGCTGGCCAGCTCTTCGGCCAGCTGCATCATGTTTTCATTGGCTTTGAGTTCAGGGTAAGACTCCATCACCATATTAAATTTGCTCATAGCACCTTGCAGGCTGGATTCCGCCGTTGCCAGATGGCTGATGGCACCGGAATCTCCCGGGTTATTGGCCGCCAC
>JAYRUI010000022.1:0-14254 GCA_041919175.1 Rheinheimera sp.
GTTAACCCAAGCCACTGGTTTATCTGACTTTTTAACCAGACCCGCCGGAAAATTATCCGGCGGCATGAAGCAAAAACTTGGCCTCTGTTGTGCCCTTATTCATGACCCTGAGTTGTTAATTCTGGATGAACCCACCACAGGGGTTGATCCGCTCGCACGCAGTCAGTTCTGGCAGCTGATTGCCCGTATCCGGCGGCAAAGGCCGGGCATGAGTGTGCTGGTCGCTACCGCTTATATGGATGAAGCCAGTTGTTTTGACCATTTGCTGGTGATGAATGCCGGTAGCTTGCTGGCCGAAGGCAGCCCGGCGCAGTTGTATCAGCAAACCGGCTGTAACACGCTGGAAGCTGCTTTTATTGCGTTGTTGCCACCTGAACTGCGGGTTATGCATCAGAAAGTAGTGGTGCCGCCGCTTTCTGAAAACAGCGATGCCACCATTGCGATTGCCGCCGAACAGCTGACCATGCAATTTGATGATTTTGTTGCTGTTGATAAGGTCAGTTTTCAAATCCGCGAAGGCGAAATTTTTGGCTTTTTAGGCTCCAACGGTTGTGGTAAATCCACCACCATGAAAATGCTGACCGGATTGTTGCCAGCCAGCAGCGGCAAAGCCTGGTTGTTTGGTCAGGAGCTTAAAAGCAACGACTTATCCACCCGCAAAAGAGTGGGTTATATGTCGCAGTCGTTTTCGCTGTATAACCAGCTGACGGTCCGGCAAAACCTGCAGCTACATGCGCGGTTGTTTCATGTACCAGAGCAACAGATCGCCGGGCGGGTTGAGCTGATGCTGCAACGCTTTTTGCTGCAGCAATACCAGCACAGCCTGCCGGAAAATTTGCCGCTTGGCATGCGTCAGCGCTTGTCGCTGGCCGTTGCCATGGTGCATCAGCCTGAGCTGTTGATCCTCGATGAACCAACATCGGGTGTGGACCCGATAGCCCGCGATCAGTTCTGGCAGCTGATGGTGGATTTAGCGCGGCAAGACAAAGTCACCATTTTTATCTCCACGCATTTTATGAACGAAGCGCAACGTTGTGACCGGATTTCGTTAATGCACGCGGGTAAAGTGCTGGTCAGCGACACACCGGCAAACTTAAGTGCCGCGCATCAGGGTTCGCTGGAGCAGGCGTTTATCTGGTATCTGCAACAAGCCGGTGCCGGCCAGCAGTTGCCGGCAGCGCAAAATACAACAAGTGTTGCTGCACAAGTCGAAGAAGTGGCTGCTGTGCAAAACGCTGATGTTTCTGCAGTCACGACAACAACCAAAAGACAGCTGTTTAGTTTCAGGCGCTTATTCAGTTACTCGATCAGAGAAGCGCTGGAACTGAAGCGCGACCCTATCCGCGGAGCGCTGGCGCTGTTGGGCAGTCTGGTACTGATGTTGTTTTTTGGCTACGGCATTACTATGGATGTGGATGATTTAACTTTTGCCGTGCTGGATCAGGATCAGTCGTTGCTGAGCCAGAACTATGTGCAGAATCTGGCGGGCTCCAGGTATTTTATTCAACAACCCGATCTTCAGAGTGAACAGCAGCTGGACCAGCGTATGCGCAGTGGTGAACTGGCGCTGGCGCTGGAAATTCCGCCCGGTTTTGGCCGGCGCCTGAGCCGCGGTGAAACAGTAGAAATTGGCGCCTGGATAGACGGCGCTATGCCAAACCGTGCTGAAACCACCAAAGGTTATGTGCTGGGCATGCATCTGCATTGGCTGCAACAACAGGCGCGCCAGTCGGCTGGTGTGGTGCCTTCGATGCCTTTTTCGGTGCAGACCCGCTTTCGTTATAATCCTGATATCCGAAGTTTAGTGGCCATGGTGCCTGCCATTATCCCGTTGTTATTGTTGATGATCCCGGCGCTGTTAACTGCGTTGTCTGTGGTCAGGGAAAAAGAGCTGGGATCCATCATTAATTTGTATGTGACACCGGTCAGCCGGCTGGAGTTTTTATTGGGCAAACAGCTGCCTTATTTGCTGCTGGCGTTTTTTAACTACGTGTTGATGCTGCTTGTTGCGGTGCTGATTTTTGCTGTGCCTTTTACGGGGTCTTTGTTGGCCTTGTCGCTCAGCGCACTGATTTTTATCGTTTTTTCCACCGGTTTCGGCTTTTTTGCTTCGACTTTTACCCGTAGCCAGATAGCGGCCATTCTGGTGACTGTGCTTGGCACCATGATACCAGCGGTGCAGTTTGCCGGCATGATCAATCCGGTGTCGGCGCTGGAAGGGGGCGGGCGGCTGATTGGTGAAATACATCCGGCCAGCCATATGCTCACCATCAGCCGTGGTGTTTTTAGCAAAGGCCTGCAGTTGGCCGATATTTACTCTTCGTTATGGGTGATGAGTGCCGCAGTGCCCTTGGTGCTGCTGGCGGCGCTGTTGTTGTTAAAAAAGCAGGAGCGCTGAGATGGCCAGAGCAAAAACAACAGACAACAACACCCCTTTACGGCAAAAGCTGGCCACTATCTGGTATTTGTTGCAAAAAGAGTTATGGAGCCTGTGGCGTGAACCTGTGATGCTGGTGCTGATTGGGGTCAGTTTTTCCGTCAGTATTTATCTGGCCGGCTCGTCGTTGCCGGAAACCTTACACAAAGCCGCTATTGCCATCGTCGATGAAGATCAGTCGGCCTTGTCACTAAAGCTTCGCAGTGCATTTTATCCGCCTTATTTTGTGAAACCTGCGTTGTTGGAGCTGAGTGAAACAGAGGCAGCACTGGACGCCGGCCGTTATAGTTTTGTGTTAAATATTCCGCCTGAGTTTCAGCAGGATGTGCTGGCAGGGCGTTCACCTGCGTTGCAGCTGAGTGTGGACGCGACCCGCATTAGTCAGGCCTTTAGCGGCGCCGGTTATATTGAACAAATCACGACTGCAGAAATCAATGAATACCTACACAAACATCGGCTGAAAACCCAATTGCCGGTCGATTTAGTGCTCAGGGCCAGATTTAATCCAAACCTGAAAAGCGCCTGGTTTGGCGCTGTGATGGAGCTGATTAATATGGTGACGATGATTTCGATTGTGCTCACGGGCGCTGCGCTTATCCGTGAGCGTGAACATGGCACCATTGAACATTTGCTGGTGATGCCGGTGACACCGGCGGAAATTATGCTGTCAAAAATTCTGGCGATGGGCGCCGTGGTGCTGCTGGCAACGGGCTTGTCGTTACATTGGGTGATCCAGGGTTTACTGGCAGTGCCGGTGGAAGGTTCAGTGGCGTTATTTTTGTTGTGTGCTGCGCTGCAGCTGTTTGCCACCACTTCGATGGGGATTTTTATGGCCACCATTGCCCGCTCTATGCCGCAGTTTGGCCTGATGATGATTTTGGTCTTGTTGCCGCTGCAGTTGTTGTCGGGCGGCATGACACCCCGCGAAAGTATGCCGCAGCTGGTGCAATATCTGATGCTGGCAGCACCCAACACCCATTTTGTGATGGCGTCTCAGGCGATTTTATACCGGGGTGCCGGCTTTAGCGTGGTGTGGCCGCAGTTGCTGGCGCTGCTGTGTATCGCCTCGTTGTTGTTCTGGCTGTCGCTGGCAAGGTTTCGCGCCACGCTCAGCAAAATGGCCTGAGCCGCTTTTCGGCTTTGCAAAAAAGCAGTGCTCCCCGGAATGTGCTGCAATAACGCCAGCTTAACCGGCCAGTACAGCCCTGTTTCTGCCTTGTTGTTTGGCCTGATAAAGCGCTGTGTCGGCCTGATGCCAAAGCGCCAGTAAATCCTGTTGTGAGCTGCGGCTGGCAATACCAATACTGACTGTGACTTGTTGTGCCGGTGCCAGCTCGTCAAAATTTAACGCTGCCACCAGCTGACATAATCTTTGTGCAATGTCAGTGGCCTGGCTGCTGCTGGTGTTTGGCAGCAACAATAAAAACTCTTCACCACCTACCCGGCCGACTTTGTCTTGCGGCCTTAACCCGGTGCGCAAACAATGGCCGACTTTTTTTAACACTAAATCGCCGGCCTGATGGCCAAAGGTGTCATTAACCTTTTTAAAGAAGTCGATATCGAGCGCCAGCACGGCCAGTGGCTGACCGGACTGGCTGCTTTGTTGCCATAATTGTTCAGCCATAGCCAGGGTATGACGGCGGTTGGGTAAACGGGTCAGTTCATCCAGCAAGGCTAAATCACGTAACTGCGCCGATAATTTTTTCTGTTTTTGCATCATCAGCAGCAAAGTCACAATTAATAAAACGGCAAAAATCAGGGCTATGACCTGCCAGCGCCTTAAGCTTTCGGCGTCCTGCAGCTGTTGTTGTTGCTGCTGGTTTTTTTGTGCCAGCAGTTCTTTTTCACTCTGAATTCTTTCGGTTTGCAGTTGGGTTTTTAACGCGCTGGTGCGGTTATCCAGCAGCTGTTGTTGCAGGTAACTGTCGCGCTCCAGCTGTTGTTGTTGTAATAAAAACGCTTTTTGCCATTGCTGTTGGGCGGCGGCTAGGCTGGCATATTCTTTATACAACCGTGCTTCAAAACGGGCGTTGGGATTTTGCCGGAAATAATCCGCGGCCTGTATTAAATCCTGCTCCGCCTCAGACCATTGTTGTATCGCCATATAACTGATAGCGCGGCTGAGCTGGCAATAAGCCAGGTGCTCTTTATTGTCGCTTTGCTGATAATACAAAATAGCTTCATTCAGCAGTTTTAGAGCTTCATTGGCTTTGCCTGCTTTGGTTAACACCCGGGCTATTGCCCTTTTGGTATAAGCCGTATCCTCGGGGCTGGCTCTTTGTTCTTCCACCTTCAGGGCTTGTTGCAGATAATTCAGTGCTTGTTCCAGGTCCCCCATACTTTCATAGGTGCTGCCAAGGTTATACAAAGCTGTGGCTTCATCCTGCTGATTTTGCTGTTGTTTATGATAGGCCAGTGCTTGCTGGTACATGGCCACTGCTTCTTTGTAGTCGGCGATGGCGGGATCAGCATACAAATTTGCCAGCGAATTGCTGACATAACTTAAGTTTTGCGCGTTACCCAGCTGTTGCTCCAGCTGGTAAGCCTGTTTTAAATCCTGCAAAGCTTCAGGGTAAGACCCTACAATGGCATGTTGCTCGCCTCTGAGCGTCAGGGCTCTGGCATACATCACCTGATCTTCAGTGCTGAGCGGGTTGGCTAACAGTTCCTGATAAAGTTTTAATGCCTGCTGATTGTCTCCTTGCTGCTCTCTGGCATAGGCCTGGCACAAATTGAACCGCAGTTGCCATAACTCCGGCAGCGCCTGCGCTGCGTTCACCAGTGCAATAGCGGCTTCGGGTTCGGAAGGTGCCAGGGTCCAGCACAATCTTTGCTGGATATAATACTGCTCGTCCTGATTGCGGCTTTTCAGCGTGCTAAAGAGTTTTTTCCCTTCTGCGGCATTGTCGCCATACATCTGCTCTGCCACTTTTAAAGCTTCATTCAGCTCAATAGACACATTGGCCGGCAATTGTTCAGTTGCGCTGGCCGCAAGCGGCATCACACAACATAAAACAGCCAGCAGCATGGCGCTGTATAAGGTTGCAGCTCTGGTGGGGCGGAAATATAAAAACGACCGTCTGGTGATCATGAGGCAGGGTCCTTTGCACGTCTGTGACAACTTTTCTTTTACTATACCTCAGATAACGAATAATAAAACGACAGCAAAAACAGTGGATTGCTGCAGTGGTGCTGCGTTGAGGCTGCTTTTGGGGTTAAGCTGGCTGCTAACAGCCTGAGGTTATTTCCACAATTTGCCGGCGTAGCCACTGGTGCAATAAATCATCCTGACAACGCGAATGCCAGATTTGGCTGATTTGCACAGTTTTCAGCGGCAAAGGGCAAGGCTGAATGTGCAAGTCGGGTTGTTGTGCCACTGCCGCTTCTGCCACTGAGCGCAGGCAGGTTAATAACACATCGTTGTGCAGCACCAGGGCTGGCGGCGCCATAAAACTGGAAATGCCGGCGCAGATATGCCGTTTTAACCCTTGTTTTGCCAGTTCTTTATCGACAATACCGTCTAAATCGCCGGTGAGGGTGGTGACAATATGCTGCGCCTGACAATAAGCCTGCAGCGTTAAAGGCGCTGCTGACAGCGGATGTTGTTTACGCAGCAGCACCACAAAATCTTCCTGATAAAGCTGCTGCTGATACAGGGTTTGCGGTAAACCGGTATAAAAACCGGCAATGGCTAAATCACACTCCCCCCTTTCCAGCTCCTGTCTGGGCAATAAACCCATGGTATTGCGGGTCACCAGTTGCACACCGGGCGCCAGAGCCATTAAGCGGTTTAATAATTTAGGCAACAACAGGCTTTCGATATAGTCGGTGGTGTACAGGTAAAAACGGCTTTGTTGCTGCAGAAAATCCAGGCTTTGGCTGTCCTGATAAAAAGCTTCCAGCGAGCTGACCAGCTTCAGGACTGCAGGTGCCAGAGCTATGGCTTTGGGCGTTGCAGTCAGACCGCGGGCAGAGCGCACAAATAACGGATCGGCAAATTCATGGCGCAGTTTATTTAGTTTATGACTGAGCGCCGGCTGGCTCAGTGCCATGCGCTCCGCTGCGGCTGTCACATTCAGCTCTTCAAATAACACTTTAAATAACAACAGCAGATTCAGATCTTTGTTTTTAATATTCATAATTTGAATTAGTGTAATTTAATCTATTCATTTCCCGTTATTTTAGCGGCTGCTTACAATTGGCACCAGTTGCTGCGATGGGTTAAACACCTTGTGGGTACAGCAACCAAAAAAAGTATCGTTAATTCAGCCGGCAAGCGTTGGCGTAAAGGAAATCTGATGAACAAGTTCACTCTGCTTAAAAAATTTACTGTTGCTACTGTGCTGATACTTAGTAGCAGCCTGGCTGTGGCCGCTGATAAGGTGCTGATAGTCGTCACTTCCCATGGCATGCTTGGCAACAGCAGCGAAAAAACCGGTTATTGGCTGGGCGAAGTCACGCATCCATACCAAAAACTGCAACAGGCTGGTTTTGACGTGGAGATTGCCAGTATTCAGGGCGGGGAAGCGCCGGTAGATGCGCGTAGCCTGGCCGATAAAGACCCGGTCAACGACTGGTTTATGGCCGACAACAGTCATAAAAACAAACTGAAAAACACCAAAAAGCTCAGTAAGCTGCAAGCGAAAGACTACAAAGCTGTGCTCTTTGCCGGCGGTCACGGCACTATGTGGGATTTTCCAGCCGACACTGCTTTAGCCAAACTTGCGGCAGATGTTTATCAGCAAAATGGAGTGGTTGCTGCGGTCTGTCATGGTCCGGCGGCGCTGCTTAATATTAAACTGGCCAACGGTGACTATTTAATCAAAGGCAAAAAGCTGACAGGTTTTAGTAACACTGAAGAAGCTGCAGTGAAACTGACCGACGTGGTGCCTTTTTCGCTGGAAGATGAGTTAGTAAAAAGAGGCGGTCGTTTTGAAAAAGCCGCTGACTGGCAGGTGAAAGTGGTGGCCGATGAACGGCTGGTCACAGGTCAGAACCCGCAGTCGGCTGCCGAAGTGGGCGAAGTTGTGGTGCAGTTATTAACCGCAAAATAATGCTTTGTGCTCTGAGGGCCGGACTGACAGCTGTTGATTTCATTCCAGATGAAGCGCCACTGTTGGATAGCCATGTTTAAATGATAGCCTGCTGCTGCAGGCTACAACTTTTAAGGAACTTTGATGGAAAACAAGCCCTATACGCCCCCCAAAGTCTGGGTCTGGGATCAGGCCAATGGCGGTGCTTTTGCCAGTATTAACAGGCCGATAGCAGGCGCTACCCATGAAAAAACTTTGCCTAAAGGTGAACATGATTTGCAGCTGTATTCGCTGGCAACCCCCAATGGCGTGAAAGTAACCATTATGCTGGAAGAATTGCTGCAAGCGGGTGTCACTGCTGCTGACTACGACGCCTGGTTGATAAATATCCGTGAAGGTGACCAGTTTGGCTCTGATTTTGTGGCTATTAACCCCAACAGCAAAATTCCGGCTTTATTGGATTATTCTCAGGATCCACCACTTCGGTTATTTGAGTCTGGTTCTATTTTGTTGTATCTGGCTGAAAAATTTGGGCTTTTTATTCCAAAAGATATAAGCGGGCGCACCGAAGTGCTGAATTGGTTATTCTGGCAAATGGGCAGTGCACCTTTTTTAGGGGGTGGTTTTGGCCATTTTTACGCTTATGCCCCTGAAAAATATGAATATCCTATTAACCGTTATGCGATGGAAAGCAAAAGGCAACTGGATGTATTAGAGCGCCAGTTGGCGGTGCAGCCTTATGTGGCGGGGCAGGAATACAGCATTGCCGATATGGCGATTTGGCCCTGGTACGGCGCTTTGGTGTTGGGCCGTTTATACAATGCTGCTGAATTTTTGGATGTAAGTAGTTATCCCAATGTGCAGCGCTGGGCGAAAAATATTGATGAACGTCCGGCGGTGCAGCGGGGCATTAAAGTGAACCGCAACTGGGGCGAGCCGCACGAGCAGTTAGCTGATCGTCACAGTGCCGCTGATTTTTTGCAGCTGCCAACAGCTGAGTAACCCGCTCTGCGCCTGACTGGCAAAGTTTCACCACTTTGTAGTCAGGCGTTTTTATAAAGCCGTAGATCCTTTTTACCGGTATCGCCAGCCATCACCAGCCAAAGCCATGTTCCGGCTCAAACCCCGGTCAATAGCCCCTCCGTAAGCCCCTGCCGGCATCCACAACAACCTTCACAACTTTGCATTTGATGCAGTGGATCCCTGCGCAGCGCCAATTTTGTAGCAACAGCCGCTGTGTTTTGGCAAGACAGAGCTATTTGGCAGAGATACAAGATTATATCTTGACGTAAAGAATCTCTATGGTGTAGATTTATTTAGCTCTATATAAAGATACATTTCGTAGAGATATTTATCATCCGATCACCAGGGGTCTTCTATGAATCATCGATACTCTGTTGTTGCTTTTGGCGCGGAGCATTGCCAGGAGCAGCGCGCCGTAACTTTGTTGTCAGCAAGCCGGAGGCGTGATGCAGCATAAAAGCAGTATGGCGCTGTGTTGTGCTGTAGTAGCCGCAGTGATTTGGGGCAGTACTTATGTGGTCACCACAGAATTACTGCCGCCGGACAGGCCGTTATTGGCGGCACTGGCCCGGGCTTTACCGGCCGGTTTATTGCTGTTGCTCTGGCAGCGGCAGTTGCCACAAGGGCACTGGTGGTGGCGAGCTTTAGTGCTTGGCACTTTAAATATTGGTCTGTTTTTTTATTGCCTTTTTGTTGCTGCTTACCATTTACCAGGTGGTGTTGCTGCTTTGGTGATGTCCAGCCAGCCGTTGCTGGTGATGTTGCTTAGTGTGTTTTTCTTGCGCCAGCCACTGAGTGGCAAGCTTTTACTGGCGGCTGTGATTGCCAGTACCGGCCTTGCTTTATTGGTGTCGTTGCCAGGCGCTGCTTTGCCAAGTGCCTCTTTGTCAGCCACCGGGCTTATTGCAGGTTTTGGCGGTGCTTTGTCGATGGCATTTGGCATAGTGCTGAGTAAAAAATGGCCAAAACCAAGCGATATCAGCCTGATCAGTTTTACCGGCTGGCAGTTGCTGGCCGGCGGTTTATTATTGCTGCCCATTACTTTACAGCAGGAAGGTTTGCCTGAAACGTTCAGTCCCAAAAACCTGGTTGGTTTTGCTTATCTTTGCCTGATTGGTGCAGTGTTGGCTTATTTATTGTGGTTTCGCGCGTTACAACAACTGCCTGCTGTCACTTTGTCGTTTTTAACTTTCTGCAGCCCATTGTCGGCATTGGTTTTTGGTTATCTGGTTTTAGATCAACATCTTAGCTTGCATCAAGTTGTCGGCGCCCTGGCCATTTTACTGGCAATTGTATTGGCGCAATATAAAAGCAATCAGAAGCAGAGCATTACAGCGCCAATGCAGCGCTTATTGTAGCGCTGGTGAGAGCAGCAGCTTTTTTAATAACAAAGCCAGTTGTTCACGCTCAGACTGGTTTAGTGCTGCCAGTAAATCTTCACCTTTGGCCAGATGTTGCACCAGCGCGCGGTCGATAATGTCCAGCCCTTTGGCGGTTAAACACACCAGCACACCCCGGCGATCATGTGGGTCGGGGCTGCGGCTGACCAGGTGTTTTTCTTCCAGCCGGTCGATGCGGTTGGTCATGGAGCCTGAGGTCAGCATCAGGGTTTGCAGCAGTTGATTGGGCGTTAACGCATAAGGTTCACCCGAGCGGCGCAGCGTTGCTATCACGTCAAATTCACCGCCATGAAGGCCAAACTCGCTAAAAACTTTTTGCAGTTCCCGATCAAATAACGCCGCACTTCGCACCAGCCGGCCCATGACCGCCATTGGCGCCGGGTTCAGATCTGGTTTTTGTTGTTGCCATTGCTGAAGTACCAGATCAACTAAATCATCGGTCATTTTATCTTTTCCTGAAGTTTCTTGATAAAAAGAGATGTTAGCGGCTGACTAACCGCAGAGCAAGAGCCTCTGTTGTTGGCTGGCTTTTGCTAAAACTGCGACTGTGAGCCCGGATAAGATAAGCCCAGAGACGATAAGCCCGGTGAAAACCAAGCTTGTTTAGCGGGTAAAAAGCAGGCACAACCTTAAGTTGAAGAGTACAGCTGCTGCGCGCCCTGACTGGCTTCACAAACAAAAATATCGGCATCAAGGCCGGTGCGTTTGGGGTAGTCCCGCTTGACCACCGCCATCACATCCGGCACTAAAGCAGCTGGTAAGAGCGCTACCACACAACCACCAAAACCGCCGCCTGTCATGCGCACACCGCCTTCACTGCCAATCACAGCGCTCACCAGCTGCACCAGAATGTCGATAGCCGGTACGGTAATTTCAAAATCCTGTTGCATCGACTGATGCGACTGCGCCATTAACCGGCTTAATAAGCGGATGTCCCCTTGTTGCAGTGCTTTGGCGGCCTGCTCGGTGCGGTCGTTTTCACTGACCACATGCCGGGCGCGTTTGGCTTCCAATGCCGACAATTTATATTCCTGCTGGCGCAATTCCAGATAACTGATATCACGCAGCGCTTTAACACCCAGTTTTTTGGCGGCCTCTTCACATTGTTGCCGCCTTTGGTTATAAGCGCTGTCGACCAAACCCCGTTGTACATTCGAGTTAATGATCAGAATTTTCAGCTTGTCCGGAATACGCACAGCTGTGCTTGTTAAGCTCCGGGTATCAATTAATAAAGCTTTGCCTTGTTGCCCCAGAGCACAAATAAGCTGATCCATAATGCCGCAGTGGCAACCCACAAAATTATTTTCGGCTTGTTGACCGTTCAGGGCATTGTCGCGGCCCGACAACCCAAAACCGCTGACTTGGCTAAAACAAAGACCAAGCGCTACTTCCAGCGACGCCGACGAGCTTAAGCCGGCGCCTTTGGGCACATTGCCGCTGATGGCAATATCACAACCTTTCAGTGCATACCCTTGTTGCATCAGGCACTTAGCAACACCGCGCACATAATTGGCCCAGCTATACAAAGGGTGGGGCTCAATAGCACTATTGAGGTCAAATTCGTCCTGCTGCTGATAGTCATACGCCAGCACCCGGATTTTTTCGCTCTGGTTGGGCGTTGCCAGCACCCTGGTATAAAAATTAATGGCACAAGGCAACACAAAACCATCGTTGTAGTCGGTATGTTCACCAATCAGATTGACCCGGCCTGGGGCCTGAAACACCCATTGATGCGGTTGCCGGAAAAAGTGCTGAAATGCCTGTGCCAGCCCTTGCCAGTCTGTGTTATCAGTTAACATCCTTGTCTCCGTTTAAGGCTTTGCTGTTGGCATTTTTATAATGCACAGCAGGCTGTGCACGCAGCAAAGCTGCTGCTTGTTCCGGTGTCATATCTCTTTGGCTTTCGGCCAGCATTTCATACCCTACCATAAACTTTTTGATACTGGCCGAACGCAGCAGCGGCGGATAAAAATGTGCATGCAGCTGCCAGTGTTGCGTGTCTTCCACCTGCTGGCCCTGTGGCTGATAAGGCGCGCCATGCCAGCCCATTGAATAGGGAAAAGCACACTGAAACAGGTTGTCGTATTTGATGGTAAGTTGCTGCAAAATTTCCGCCAGCGCCTGCTGTTGTGGCCCCGACAACAACTCCATTCTCGGCACATGGGCAAGTGGCAATAACAAAGTTTCAAAAGGCCAGCTGGCCCAATAAGGCACCAGCACCAGCCAGTGTTGGTTTTGCAACACGATACGCTGTGCTTTTTGCAGTTCCGCCTCTGCATAACTTAATAATAAATTGCGGCCGTGGCGCGCAAAATACTGCCTTTGGTTGCTATCTGCTTTGGCCGGCAGGCTCGGCACTATGTCGCTGGCCCAAATCTGGCCATGCGGGTGTGGGTTGGAGCACCCGTTAATAGCGCCTTTATTTTCGAACACCTGCACCCAGGCATATTGCTCTGACAATTCCTGATACTGCTGTATCCAGCTTTGAATAATCAACAAAATTTGCGGCTGACTCAGTTCGGCCATAGGGCGGTGATGGTCATTGGAGTAACAAATCACTCTGCTGGTGCCGCGTACTGACTGCAGTACAAACAAATCAGCTTCATTTTGCTGAAATCGCGGGCTTTGTTCTTTTAGTGCAGCAAAATCGTTGGTAAACACAAAAGGCTGCTGATAATCCGGGTTGCGCTCGCCATTCACCCGCACATTGCCTGCGCATAAAAAACAGTGGGGATCATAAGCGGGCAGCTGTTCTGTGGCGGCCGTTTCCAGCTGACCTTGCCATGGCCGGCTGGCTCTGTGCGGCGACACCAGCACCCAATCTCCGGTCAGCGGATTCAACCTGCGATGTGGCTCCTGACTCTTATCAAAAGGTGCAGTCGCAGTAAAAAAACTATCTGAGGCTTGAGCAGCCTGATCAGCAAAGTGCATCTATGGCTCCACAAGTTGTTGCGGGCCATACCACAGTCAACACCCTAAAAACGCCCGGCCTGGTTTTGCACTGCCATAACATCACAACAGCATCTGTGCAGAGATCAGCCGTGCTCACTGTGTATACATTTGTCATCTGTTCCCTTTTTGCTTTGCCTTGATATGACAGAGCGCAGAAGTTAGCGCCGTGGCTTTGCCAGCGTCAACGACAGATCAGCTAAAGGTTATAAAGCAGGAATATTCAGCCCAAAAAGCGCAGCCAACGCAGTTTCAGGCAAAGCAAAACCACCGGATGACGAAACTGCTGCTGCCAGAGGGCGGTTCTGTTCCTAATACAAATACAGCCTGGTAACAGCAGTATTTGTGCTTTTGGGCACTGCTTATTTTTCAAGAAAGAGCCCGCGGATTTAAGGAGGCGTCAGGCAGATAAAAGGCGGATTAATAAAGCCGTTCCAGCGTTGAACAGCCAGCAGACATTTTATCTGCGGATCCACAGCACCTGGCCAACGGCGTTATTTGCTGCTGTATAGCTGAGCTAAAAAGCCAGGCCGGATTTTTGATTACACGAGGCAACACCATGAAAAAAACCTATCTGGCATTTTTAATCAGCTCAGCTTTAGCCTGGCCGGTAGTGGCTGCTACTGCATCAGAGCCTGAGACCGACGTTGTGCAAAGTGCCCAGGATGAAAGCACAACAGCCAACAGCAGCAAAACCAGCAAAAAGAAAAAAGCGGCCAGCGACGATGGCAAAGTGGAAGTGATTAAAGTCACAGGTATTCGCAGCAGCTTAAAAGAAAGCCAGGAAATTAAAAAACTGGCCGACAACGTGATAGACGCCATAGTGTCGGAAGATATTGGTAAATTTCCCGATGAAAACGTTGCCGAAGCGCTGCAACGTATTCCCGGGGTGAGCGTGACCCGCTCTAACGGCGAAGGGCAGACGGTGACAGTACGTGGACTCACCGGCGACTATAACATCACCACCTTAAATGGCCGCAAACTGGCGTCCGACAACCCGTCGCGCGATTTTAACTATGATGTAATTGCGTCGGAGCTGATCAGCGGTGTGCAGGTGCATAAAACGCCACAAGGCCATTTGCCGGAAGGGGGCATTGGCGCCGTGGTGAACGTGCAAACGGCGCGGCCTCTGGATATTGGTGACTTTGTATTATCCGGCTCTGCCAATACCACTTACAACGAACGCGCCGAAAGTTTTGACCCAAGAGCCTCGTTGTTTATCAGCGACACTTTTAACAACGATACTTTTGGTGCTTTAGCTTCTATTACCCATTCCAATTACACCAACCGCCACGACAGTTATCAGGCCTGGAGTTTTAGCGAAAGGGCAGTGGATATTGGCCGCGACGGTGTGGTGGAACATAAAGCAGTACGTTTCCCGGGTTACGCCCAGCTTACTTCTTATGAAGATG
>JAYRUI010000023.1:0-14125 GCA_041919175.1 Rheinheimera sp.
CTTCACGCCGCTCAATTTAAAAAGCTGTTCAGCCCGACAGGCCACTGGATCTGAAAAACTGCTCAGTCCGAAAGGCCGCTCAGCCAGCGGTGGTATTCAGCCGCTGTGCTCTTTTTAAAAATCGCCGGGCTTTAACGTGCCAGCCAGCCGCCATCCACCGCCAGTACATGACCATTGACATAGTCACTGGCTTTGCCGGCTAAAAACAGCACGGCACCGGTTAAATCTTCAGGTTCTCCCCAACGCCCGGCCGGTAAACGCGCCAGAATTTGTGCATTGCGCTCCGCGTTTTGTTGCAGCGCCGCTGTGTTGTCGGTTTTAAAATAACCGGGGGCTATCGCGTTGATATTCACCCCATATTGCGCCCATTCATTGGCAAGCGCTTTGGTTAAACCGGCAATAGCATGTTTGCTGGCCGTGTAAGCCGGCACATTGATGCCGCCGCTATACGACAACATAGAAGCAATATTGATAATTTTGCCCCCTTTGCGCGCCACCATCCCCTGCCCCACCAGCTGACATAACAAAAATGCAGCGTCCAGATTCACCGCCAGATTTTGCCGCCATTGCTCTAATGGAAATTCCAGCGCCGGTGCGCGGAAAATAGTACCGCCGCAATTCACCAGAATATCGATTTGTCCTTGCCAGCCAATGGCTTGTGCTGCCAAAGCCTGCACAGAATCACTGCTCGCTAAATCTGCGGCTACTGCTATGGCCTGTCCACCCAAAGCCTCAATAGCGGCAACGGTGTCGGCAGCCCCTTCGGCTGTTGAGCTTGAACACACCACTTTGGCACCGGCCTCTGCCAGCGCCAGAGCTATGGCTTTGCCCAAACCACGGCTGGCGCCTGTCACCAGCGCGGTTTGGCCACTGAGATTAAATAACTGTGCGATCTGGTTCATGCGACTTATTTCCTGTGCTTAATCTTTTACGTGCTTGCGCTGTTACTTTCTTGCGCTTTGCCTGCATTTGTACTTCATCGCCCAACCGGGCTGTTCGTCTGCTGCGCTTTGGCTAAGGCCCTACTGTTCGCCTTTGGCAGCAAGATTTTGCTGATGCTGTCGTTTTGTCTTGCCAGGCTGACAGCCAAAATAACAAGGCCAACTTCATGCCTGCCGCGCGCTTTATTGCGCTGTCTTTATTTGTTGCCGCTGCTTTTGCATTTTGTTTCATATATGAAGCAAAGTTTGAGTTTAGCAGCACAACCCTTATTAAAAATTTCATTTAAAAACAATAAAATAACTAAGAATCAGCTGCCAAAACCCCAATGAAAACTGATTTATTTTTGTTCAGTGTTTGACAGTATGAATTCGTTGGTGTTAGCTTTTTGCCATCGGTGGCACAAAATAGCAAGCATTTTTTGCCACCGGTAGACAAAGAAAAAGACAATCACCGGGTAATCACCGGACAATTACCAATTTGCCCGGTAAACAAATCAACAGGGAGCCGCCAACAGGTGTCTTCCATTAAAAAAATGTCGCAGGCACGTACCTAAAGCGGCAATATAAATACACAGGACGAGGAAGGCATGATGGCGACTCAACACACAGAATTCCGCCCCAATAAACTGGTCATCGCAATGTTGCTGGCTGGTGTGGGTGTGATGCCCCAGGTTTGGGCACAACAAACTTCTGCCGAACAAGCAGCGGCCAAAGAAAAAGACATCGAAGTGATTCAGGTCAGCGGCAGTTTTCGCGACAGCCTGTCAAACGCGCTGAATCAAAAGCGTCAGGCCGACAGCGCTGTGGACTCTATTCTGGCTGAAGATATCGCCGACTTCCCCGACTTAAACCTGGCGGAATCTTTACAGCGTATTCCAGGTGTGGCCATCAGCCGCGCTGCCGGTGAAGGCCGGCAAATTTCGGTACGTGGTTTAGGCCCTGAATTTACCCGGGTGCGCATTAACGGCATGGAAGCCATTTCCACCAGCGGCGGTACCGATCAGATTGGCGGCGCTAACCGCGGCCGTGGTTTTGACTTCAACACTTTTTCTTCCGACTTATTCAGCTCGTTAACAGTGCGTAAAACCGCCAGCGCTGACGTGGAAGAAGGCTCACTCGGTGCGACCGTCGACCTGCGCGCAGCCCGGCCTTTTGACTACGACGGTTTTACTTTTGCCGCTTCCGGCCAGCTGGGTTACAACGACTTATCAGAAAAAAGCGACCCGAAAGCCTCGTTTTTAATCAGCGATAAATTTGCCGACGGCACTATGGGTGCGCTGTTTTCCGCGTCATTTTCTGAGCGCACCTTAAAAGATCAGGGCGCCAGTACAGTACGCTGGGGCAATGTGAATGACTTTGGCCGTTACAAAGGCGCAACAGCTTCGCCTGAGCTGACTGCCATTAACAACGCCTTCCGGCCACGTTTACCAAGATATGACTCTTACACCCACGACATGGAGCGACTGGGTTTAAGCGGCGCTTTGCAATACAAACCGAACGATGACACCCAGTTTGCTTTAGATGTGCTGTACGCCAGCACAGACGCCACCCGTAACGAAGTGTTTTTACAAGGCATTTTAAATGCCGGCGCCAACAGAACCACGCCAACTACAGCGGCAACCTTAAATACCGGCGCCATGAATGTGCTGGATTATTTTATCGACGACACCAACACCATGACCTACGGCAGTTTTGAAAATGCCACAGTGCGCGCTGAAAACCGTTTTGATGAACTGGGCACCGATTTCACCCAGGTGACCTTAAGCGGCAGCCACCATATCAATGACAACTGGAAGCTGGACGGCATGGTCGGTACCACAGAGTCCAAATTTGATAACCCGGTGCAAACCACACTGGTGATGGAAAAAACCGGCGCTACTTTTAGCTACGACTACCGGGGTGCGGCTCGCGACAACCCGATTTTAACCTTCGGTGACAGCATTTTTAACCCCAATGGCTGGACCTCGAACAGCGTACGTTTACGCCCGCTGGGTGCTGAAAATAACTTCGACACCGCTGAGCTGAATCTGGCATGGACAGTGACAGACGAAGTCACCTTAAAAACCGGTGTGCATTATAAAAAATTCAGTTTTGACACTTATGAAGCGCGCCGCCAGGCTGAAAATGGCGCCGGCATTGTCTATACCCCTGATTTAATTAAAACTTATAACTCTGGCCTTGGTCCACAACCCAACTGGCTGGTACCGGATTTTGCCGCCATCGATGCCAAATATGGCATTTACAGCAACACCGGTGTTTTTACCGTCAGCAAAGATTTCCGCCGGCCAGACAACTACTCGGCTGAAGAAACCAGCACTGGCGCTTATCTGATGGCCAGTTTTTCCACTGATTTAAATGACGCGCCATTCTGGGGTAATGCGGGTGTGCGGCAGGTGAAAACCGACCAGAGTTCCACCGCCTGGGCCACTTTGGGCAGCACAGCAAAACAAATTACCGCCGAGCATGATTACAACGAAACCTTGCCATCGCTGAACCTGAACTATGAACCGATGGAAGATGTAGTGGTACGTTTGGGTGTGGCCCAGGTCATGGCGCGCGCTGGTTTAGGTGCTATCAGACCCGACGTGTCAGTGTCAGTCTCCGGCGGCAGCCGCGCTATCTCCGGCGGTAACCCGCAGCTGGAGCCGACCAAAGCCACCACTTATGACTTAGGCCTGGAGTTTTATTTCAGCGACGAAGCTATGCTGGGTCTGGCCTTGTTCCGCAAAGACATCGACAGCCATGTACAAAACTTACGTGAAACCAAAACCTTTTTAGCTACAGGGTTGCCGGTGCAACTGGCGATCGATGCCTGTAACGGTGGCCCGGGTTATGGCAATGGTTGTGATGAAAATACCGACTGGCAGGTGACCACACCGCTGAACGGCCCTGGTGGTGATTTAACAGGGTACGAAATCAGTTATCAGATGCCCTTTACCTTTTTACCTGAGTTCTGGAACCGTTTTGGTTTTACCGGCAACTACACCCATGTCAAAGCGCAGATGGACTACATCAACGTGACAGGCGCTGTGCTTGCCACCCGCGATTTACAAGGGCTGTCGCGTAGCACAGTTGCCGCAACCTTGTATTACGAATATGAAAAACTGAATGCAAGGGTCAGTCTTGCAAAACGGGACAGGTACCTCACTACCGCCATCGGTCGTGACAACAACGATATGGAAGGCACCAATGCCACCACCAATATCGACGCGTCCTTGTCTTATGCATTAACAGAGCAATGGAAACTGACGTTTGAAGCGCTGAACCTGACTGATGAAGTGGACGACCAATGGGTGGATGACGCTGGTAACAGGCTGACTTATTACCACGAAACCGGCCGCCAGTATTATTTGGGCGTGCAATACAAATATTAAGTTCTGCCAGCGCCTGTCAATCTGCCAACGCAATTGCCGGGCGCTTTTTTTATGCCAGAGAGCCAGTGGCATCATTGCACTGGCTTTTGTACAAACAGCACATTCCAACACAGGTAAACACCGTGAATTTTTCTGCCAAGCCTTTGTTATTATTCACCTCTGTTACATTGCTCAGCGCGTGCACCCAGCCTGCGGGAACCACTCACGCAGCATCCGGCCAACACAGCGCGCAAAACCAATCCGGTTTAGCCACTTTACAGCTGCATAACCCGTCCGATTTTAGCCGCCACCAGGAAGCGATTATTGTGCCTTTTTACGACCTGGGCCTTGAGGCAGCAACACAAACCAGGCTGGCCGCTTATCGCACGAATGGCGCGAACATGAGCGCTGAAGTGGGTGTTGAACTGGGTGTTGAAGTACCGTCACAGCTGATTGACCGGGATGGCGACGGCACCAAAGACAGCCTGCTTTTGGCTACTGATTTAGCAGCTGGTGAAACCCAACAATTCCAGATCCGTCAGCTTAACAACGATATCACGCCGGCAACCAGCCAACAGCAAGCCCTGCCAAAACAAACCCAGGCCGAAATTTCACATAAAACCGGCGGCAGCTGGCAAGGCAGCAAATATATCGGCGGCAAATTTGTCAATGTGCAACAGCTGACGCCACCGGCGCAATACACGGATCACAGCGAATATATCCGTTATGAAGGCCCAGGCATTGAATCCGACAAAGTGGGTTATCGCATTTACCTCGACTGGCGCAACGGCTTTGACATTTTTGGCAATACAACCGGCAAACCAGTGCTGCATCAGGTTGGGCTGGATGGTTACAGTTCTTACCATGCCATGCAACCCTGGGGCATGGATGTACTGAAAGTCGGCAAATCTTTAGGCGCCGGTGGTTTTGGTTATTTTAATGGCCAAAATGCCGAATTAGTCTCCAAAATCAGCGGCCATACCGCCAGGATTATTGAAAACGGCCCGTTATATTCAGCCTTCACCATCGACTATCACAACTGGCAAATTGCCGGTCAAACGCTGGATGTGAAAGCGCATTTGTCGATGACGGCCGGCAGCCGGTTATTGCAAAACCGCCTTCGTTTGTCCAAACCACTGGATAATCTGGCGATTGGCATCGTGAAGTTACCGGACACTAGACTGCTGACCGGTACTTTAGAGAGCAGCGGTCATACCTACACTTATCTGGCCACTTATGGCAAACAAAGCCTGAATGGCGACAACCTGGGCATGGCGCTGCTGTTTAAACGCGGCAAACTGAAAAAACTCACGACCGATGCCAACAGCCATATTGCGGTGATGGACGTCTCGGGTCAGCACCTTGAATATTATTTTGTCGGCGCCTGGCAACAGGAGCTGAACGGTGTGCAGAACGAAAATGAGTTTGTTGCTTATCTGCAGCAGGAAGTAGACCGTTTAACCTTAACCACCCGGCAAACATTAAAAACTGCGGCCACAGCTGCTGCTATCAGCCAACCACTGACTGCCAAAAGCGCATTGGGCTGGAGTGAACAACTGGCCAATTCCGAACTGAACCGCCAGGCCGGCCAATATTATTGGGGCGGCTGGGACACTGAACGCGACAGGCCCGTTGCTTTTGAATACACCACAGGTTTGTTAATGCAGGCCTATGACGATTTACAGCAGGTGGCGCCCAAAGCTGAATATCAGGCAGCCATTTTAAAAATGGCCGACAGTTTTGTGACCGCCGACGGCAGTATTCACAGCTACGAGATGCAAAAATTTAATATCGACAGCATTAACAGCGGCAATCTGTTACTCAGAGTGTTCGAAAAAAGCGGTGAGACAAAGTACCAGAAAGCCGCTCAATTGCTGCGAAAACAACTCGAACAACAGCCAAAAACCAACAATGGCGCTTATTGGCATAAAAAAATATATCCACACCAGCTGTGGCTGGACGGTGTGTATATGGGCATGCCGTTTTTGGCTTATTACAGCCAGCTGTTTGAAAATGGCCACAGCTTAAAACAAGTGGTGCATGAGTTTGAAGTGACCCGTCAGCAGCTGCGAGACCCCAACACAGGTTTATATTTTCATGCCTGGGATGAAAGCAAAAGCATGAACTGGGCTGAGCCACAAACCGGCTTGTCCCGTTATTTCTGGAGCCGCGGTATCGGTTGGCTTGGCATGGCGCTGGTGGATGTATTAGACCGCATTCCACATACCGAAACTGAACTGCGTAAACCCTTGTTGACTATGGTGACTGAACTTGCCGATGCATTACTGAAATATCAGGACCCAGCTTCTGGCGTATGGTGGCAAATTACCGATAAAGCCGGTGCCAGAGGCAATTATTTAGAATCAAGCGCCAGCAGCATGTTTGTCTATTTCCTTGCCAAAGCACAAAACAAAAATTATCTCGACAATAGCTACCGCGCCGCCACGCTCAAGGCGTATCAGGGTTTATTAAAGGAGTTTGTGCTGGTGCATCCGGATGGCGCTATCAGTCTGACCAGTATGGTGCAAGTGGCCGGTTTAGGCGCCGGACGTGACGGCAGTTACCACTATTATATGAGTGAGCCGATTTACCGCAACGACAGCAAAGGCACAGCGCCTTTTATGATGGCCGGTGTGCAAATGGCGGAGCTGCTGCAACAACCATGACAGCTGTCAACAAAGGCTTTTGCTGGCCAAGGATTTGCTGGCTGGCTCTCAGCTGTGTGCTGTTTTATGGCCATAGCTTCGCCGCGGAAAAGATTGTGCCTGCGCTTCCAGACAGTCCTGCCCCGCTGCTCATCCAGGTAGAGCCCTCCGGCAAAGGCCAGTTTCAACAGATCCAGCAAGCGTTAGACGCGCTACCCGGCTTAGCACCCAACCCTCAACAATGGGTGCTATTGCAACTGGCTCCTGGCATTTATCGCGAAAAACTGTATTTAACCCGCGATAAAGTGGCTATTGTTGGCGCCGGACGCGATAAAACTATCCTTCGTTACCCTGAGCTGCGTCAGCATTTTTTGGCGCGAACTCAGCAAAAGCTTCAAGCGCAACCAGACCATAACCCCCAGCTGCTCAGCGGCAAAGCGCTGAGTCAGGATTGGGGCGCTGCAGTGGTGAATATTCAAAGCTCAGATATTGCCCTGCTCGATTTAACAGTGCACAACAATTATGCCGACGAACATCCGCAAGATCCGGATCGCTTTGAACATCAGTTTGCGGTACGGGGTTTTGAACAAGCCAGCCGCATTATCACCGACCATTGTGCTCTGCTAACCTCTGGTGCCGATACTTTAAGTTTATGGAATAAAACCAATGGTTTGTATTACCACAGCCATTGCCAGTTCCGCGGCCGGGTCGATATGGTGTGCCCGCGCGGCACAGCCTTTATCACCCACAGTGAATTTATCAATCAGAATGATTCTGCAACTTTATGGCATGACGGCGAGTTAAATCCGGCACAAAAGCTGGTGGTGATGCACTCCAGTTTTAAAGGCGCCAGCGGTTTTCAGCTGGGTCGGCGTCATTATGACGGGCAGTTTTATTTGTTATTTAACCGCTTTAGCGGGGAGATGGCCGATCAGCCAATTTTCCGCCGTACTTATCCGGAAGATCCAAAGCGCGACCAACCTAATCTGTATGGCGACAGGAATTATTTCTATCAAAATCAAGGGCCTGCTTACGCCTGGTTACAGGATAATTTAACCAAATCACAAGCGTCGCAGATCAACGCTGACTGGACATTTGCCGGACAGTGGCAACCTGAAGCGCAACTGGCGCAAATTCGTGGCTGGCTGCACCTAACCAAAGATGCTCATTCAACAGCAAATGCAAAACCCACATCAAATTCAAATTAACCGGGATCGCCGATGAAATTTCTCTCTCATATTTTGCTGTCTGTCGTGATTTGTTTTTCTTCAACCCATATCCAGGCGATGAGCCAAGCCGTGCCCAAAGGCACCAGCACCAGCCTGCCCTCACCCAGGTTACATCTGGTTGGCGACTCTACGATGGCCGACAAAATAAATCTGGCTTACCCCGAACGTGGCTGGGGCCAGCTATTGCCGGAATTTATGTTGGAAAAACTGAGCATTATTAACCACGCCGCCAATGGCCGCAGCACCTTGCGCTTTTTAAACGAAGGCCGCTGGCAACTGCTGATCACTGAATTAAAAGCCGGTGATTATGTGCTGATCCAATTTGGCCATAACGACCAAAAACAGGACGATCCAAGCCGTTATGCCGCGGCTGATGGTTTATATCAACAGCTGCTTAGCCGCTTTATCGGTGAGATCCGGCAGAAAAACGCCCATCCGCTGCTCGCAACCCCCATTTGCCGCCGTAGTTTTAACAACAAGGGTGAACTCGAAAACAGCCTGCTGCTTTATGCCGATGCCATGAAAAAGGTCGCCGCCAAAGAACAGGTACCGCTGTTTGATTTAAACCAGCAAAGTTGCAACGCGCTAAAAAGCTTTGGCCAAGCGGGCAGCCAGCCCTATTTTATTCAGGTACCGGCCGGGCTCTACCAGCAGTTCCCCGAAGGCAAAACCGACAACACCCACTTAAGCCCACAAGGCGCCAGCTGGATAGCCCAGTTATTTATCCGCGACTTAAAAAAACAACAACATCCACTTGCGGCTTATATTTGGCGGGAAATGTTGTAGCTTTTTATCGCTATTGCATTTCTGATAGCACTGTTTTCTTTGATGCTTACGGCACAACGCTATGCCAGAGGCATCAAACCGACGAAAAAACTTAATTAAAGTGCACAAAAGAACATCGAATGCCCGGGGTAAACTTGTTTCTTCCTGAAGCACCCAGAAAGCAATTGGTCATCTGCTTGATTAAGTTTGACTGGTCTTTGCTGGCTGCCACTGAAGAGATGTTATAGAGCAGATTAAAGATTGCCACGCCACACTTCGGCAATCTGTTTTTGTTCTACCTTACGATGGTTGAAAGTTTATCAGACCTTTATGCTCTTGCTACGGGCCAACAGCAACAAAGCTCCCAATAGAAACAATGGCAGTGTAGATGGTGTCGGTACCTGACCACCTGGTTGTGTTGTTATAGCCCGAATCATAATCACTGCTGTACCATCGTAATTCACTGTCGGATCGTTATAACCTGCATCATGGAGTGATGCTGAGTAACCGTATCCAGGGTTCAGTTGGGGCCCACCATTGCCATCATCTCCGATAACAGAAGAATCTGTTTCAACATAAGCGATACCATAACTGCCGTTGTTTCTTTGATATAAGGCGCGGGTATATTCAAGCAAATCGTCAGGATTCCAGCAATACAGCTCTGTTGGAGTGGTGCAGGCTGCACTTGCGGTTGGAGAGTTGTTTATCCCGAATAATCTTAGGAACCAATCAAATGACGTGTTATCACCGCTGTTCCAAGGTGATGTTGTAGTTTGTACTGAGTTGTCGTCAGTAAACACTAAACCAAAACTAAACGCATTAAACAAATTAACGACTTGTGCTGAATTGGCGAAAACCCAGTTTTGGCCGCCATGGGTGGCAATTGCCTGATTAACAGACAAACCATTTGTTTCCGTCCACATCAGCCATTCATAGCCCCCCCCCCTGTATCACAGTACTGCTTTCATCTCTGCTAAATCCGTTGTATTGAATAGTCGCCGCTTGACTAAGTTGACTGCATAACAACAAAACTGCACTAACAATAAGTAAATGTAATTTCATTTTTGTCGCTCCTCCGTCCTTTAGGTAGATGCAGTGCGGCCGGAAGCATAATGAATGCCATAGTTTCTTTACTCATTAACTCAATAACTTAACCATTAGAGCTGCTGAGTGTATTAGAGCGCTGAAAAGAAACTTGACGATCAATTTTATACGCAGAGAAAAAACGGGCTTATGCCTCATGTTTGCGTGAGGTGATGAACCGTTATAAATACCATCTCTAAAACCAACCACCGGGAGCTGCGCAGCAGGCATTCAAAAGTGAGCGCGGGAGGTGCGAACGGGCGAGCCTAGTCATTGCCGCTGGTTGGTTGGAGCTAGTACTTGGTTACGCAATACAGCAAAGGTAACTCTCTATACTTTTTCCAGGCATAACTACCGGCACAGACCACCTTATACAGCTGCTGCCATCAGGCTTTTAAAAACGCAAATAAAACCCGGTAATACTGTGCCGGTTGGTCAAGCCAGCCGTAATGGGCGCAATTTTTCAGAATTTCCAGCTTCGCATTCGGGAAACTGCGTTGTGTTTTTTCGGCGGTGTGAATACTGATAATGTCCTGGTCGCCTTGCAGCACCAGCACGGGTTGAGTAAAGCTGGCAAAACTCTGTTTATGGTCAAATTTAATGCGCGCCATATCGGCAAATACCAGTTGATTCAACTGCATATTCACCACTTTTAACCGCGCAGCCACTAAGGTCGCTTTGCTTTTATCCTGTACATAAGCCTGCGCCAGAATATTTACCCGTTTTTCATTGGTTGCGGCGCTGCTGTCCCCTAAACTTTGTTTCAGCTGATAAGCCGCCATTTCGGTTTGTTGCTGCAGGCTGAGTTTTTGCCGGATCCGCGGCTGAATATCGGCGACAAAATCCAGATCCAGTCCACCCGATGATGAAAATATCAGTTTTTCCACTTGCTGCGGATGCTGACTGGCGTAATGCGCTGCCAACATGCCACCAAAAGAATGCCCCAGGATAGTCCATTGTTTTAGCTTTAGTTTTTTACGGATTTTTTCCATATCAGCCACCATCAGATCCATAGTGACGGTGTTTTTATCAATCACAGCCAATGGCGAGCGCCCGGTGCCACGCTGATCAAATAAAATCGCCTGAAAACCCTGCGCAGCCACAGCTTTGGCTACAGTGGCAAAACCTTCACTATCCAGCCCCGGGCCGCCATTAATAATCAGTACCGGTTTGCCCTCACCAAAACTTTGGTAATAAATGCCATCGACCATGCCTTCATTGGTGTTCTCAGCGGCATTTACCGGATTTATCAGGTGCATGCTCAGAATAAACACCACAGCCTGCCAGCGATGGCAAAGTCGTGTTACCGGCGAAAAACGACAAGACAGGTGCAACAAAAATTGTTTAACACGACGCAACATAAAACGGCTCCGGCAAAAATGGGGATTCTGGCTTAACAAGCAGGCCGCTAAAACTAACAGTTTCAGTAAGCTATGTATTTAAACTATGACTACTGCTTTGTAACAAGATTTTATTCTGAGAGTCTTTTGCAGCTGGCGGTAAATGAATGCAGGCTTCGATAAAAAGTATCAGGCCAGAGCAGCAACAGGTTCAGACCAAGCAGCGGGGGCTCGGCAGCAGGCATTCAACAGTGAGCGCAAGCGGGTGAACGGCGTGCGAACACGCTAGTTACCGGCTTTTAGTTCAAACGAATAGCTGTGCTGCTAACCCTTTAACTGCAATAACCTTTGCCGCAGCCACAAACCGGCCGGGCCCAGGGTTTTATCGCGCAGTTGCCAGAGCTCCAGTTGCAGTGGTAACTGTGCCGGTTCGCAGCTTATTGGCAGCAATTTAATTTTGCCTTGGAACATCGCAGGTTGCAGCACATGCAGCGGTAACCAGGCCCAGCCGAGGTGCTGCTCAACCAGTGCCAGCACCGCAATATCACCTTCCAGCCACCAGACCTGGCTTGATAACCTACCCCGCTGTTTTTCCAAACTTTCACCACGCCCTGTGACCATGAGCTGACGGTGTTGCTGCAAATCAGCCGTTGTCACGTCAGCCAGGGTCGCCAGCGGATGTGCGGTTGAAACCGCAGCGGCAAATTGCAGCTGTTGCAGTGGCCAGCGTATAAATTGCTCAGGCAACTGTTGCGGCTGAAAACAAATGCCTAAATCGGCGTCGCCGTTTTCCAGCATCTGGGTTAAATCTTCCAGCAGCGGAAACAAAACCTGCAATTCAAGCTTTGGAAAATGTGCCGACAATTCCGCCAGCACAGGCGCCAGCCAGGGCAACTGACCTTCATCGTCGACCGCCAGCCGCAAGCGGGTTTCCAGGCCACCGGCTAAATCTGCCGCCAGCTCAGTTAACTGCTGACATTGCTGTCGCACCAGCTGCGCTTGTTGCACAATGCGCGCCCCTGCTTCAGTCAATTTTGGATAACGGCCGCTGCGGTCGAATAACTGCAGATTTAAATCGATTTCCAGCTCGCTAATCGCGGTGCTGACCGCCGACTGCACTTTACCCAGTTTGCGAGCAGCCGCAGAAAATGACCCAGCCGCCACCACCGCCAGCAAAACATCCAGTTGTTGCAAGTTCATCTATCTAATTTCCAGATGGTATCCAACTTAGTTATAGCAATAATAACAGATAGAATTGCCGCATCAGTGCAAAACGGAGCAGTTTTATGAGCCATCTTTCCACAGAGCAACTTTCCACAGAACAACAGTCAGCAGAGCTAAAGCCAACAGAACAACGGCGCCCCCCGGCGGTTACCGGGCAATCATCGCCAGGCACCACCAGCCGAAGCGGCAAAGACAGGCTGCGGATGGCTTTGGGTTTTGAAGGGATCGGGCTTTTATTGTTAATTCCGGTCAGCAGCTGGTTTTTAGACAAACCTGCGCTGGAGCTGGGTGGTTTGGCGGTGTTAATGTCGCTACTGGCCACCTGGTGGAATTATCAGTTTAATCAGTGGTTTGACCGTTATTATTTAGCGCCGCGTGGCCGCAATATCAAAACCCAGCCTGAGCGTATTGTGCATGCTATTTGTTTTGAACTGGGTTTATTAGCGGTGTTTTTACCACTGACCGCCTGGTATCTGGCCATCAGCTTATGGCAAGCCTTGTTGCTGGATTTAGGCTTTATGCTGTTTTATCTGCTGTATGGTTATTTTTATCATTGGGCTTATGATGTGCTGTTTCCGCCCCCGGTATCGCCAACAGTATCGCCAACAGCATCAAAAAACGTGCAAAAGGCTGGCTGCTAGCCGGCCTTTTGCACGGCTTTTACAAGCTGATCTCGGCCGCTGAAGGCCTACACCAGCCCACCCCAGCATAAATGTTTAATTTCCAGATATTCATCAATGCCATACCGCGAACCTTCGCGGCCGAGGCCAGATTCTTTGACACCGCCAAAAGGGATCACTTCAGTGGAAATCGCGGTTTCATTAATACCCACCATGCCCACTTGTAATGCTTCGCCAAGCCGCCACAACCTGCTGATATCATTACTATATAAATAGGCTGCCAAGCCAGCGGCACTTTGATTGGCAAGACCAATGGCTTGCTGTTCACTGTCAAATGGCATCACAGCTGCAACAGGGCCAAAAATTTCCTGCTGCATCAATGCCATATCCTGAGTAACATCACAAAGCAGCGTGGGCGGATAAAAATTACCGCCCGCCGCCCGTTGCTGCCCGGCCCAGACTAAACTGGCACCTTGTTCAATGGCTTGCGCGACCAAAGCCGCCACTTTATTCACAGCCGCAGCATTTATTAGCGGCCCTAAAGTGACACCTGGCTCTAAAGCATTACCCTGCACCAGTTGCTGCATCGCCTTTAATAACAGCTGGTTAAACTCGTGGTATACAGAACGCTCAACATAAATGCGGTTAATACAAACACAGGTTTGGCCGGCATTTCTGAATTTAGCCGCCATCACGCCGGCCACTGCTTTTGGCAAATCGGCGTCGGCAAACACCAACACCGGGGCGTTGCCCCCGAGCTCCAGCGACAGCCGTTTTACGGTGTCGGCACACTGGCGCATCAATAATTTGCCCACTTTGGTGGAGCCGGTAAAACTCAGCTTTTTAACGTCCGGGCTTTGGCATAACAGCGCACCAACTGCGGCGGCGTCGGTGGTTGGTAACACTTGTAATACACCAGCTGGAA
>JAYRUI010000024.1:0-5932 GCA_041919175.1 Rheinheimera sp.
CTGTTATGTGGTTTTCATGGCAGAAAAAAACACCTGTGTACCAAATGCATCTGAACGGCAACAATATTCCGGTACGCGAAGGACAAAGCCTGTTGCAGGCCGCTCTTGAACACAACATCCCTATCCAGTCTGGCTGTCAGGTCGGGAGCTGTGGCTTATGCAAATGCCAGCTGCTTGCAGGCAATGTGCAACCCATACCCAACGCTGACAATAGCGCCTTGAATGCAACAGAGCAGCATGCAGGGCTTATCCTGGCGTGCCAGAACACAGCACAAAGTAACTTGTGGTTAGAAGTTGCTGAAACAAAAAGACAAAAACGAAACAAAGACGAACAGCTGGCTTAGTGAAAAAGCGAATAAAATAGGCTTAAAAGCTAAATATTGTGATGAGTTGATATTATTACGACGAATCTGAAAAAAAATGAGATATAACTGAGGTAAAACAGAGAGTTGGGAAATGGTCGGTGATGCAAGATTCGAACTTGCGACCCCTTGGACCCAAACCAAGTGCGCTACCAAGCTGCGCTAATCACCGACGACTATTTCTACTTTTGTACAACTTGCTTATAAACTGATTGGGGTGGCTGATGGGGCTCGAACCCACGACAACCGGAATCACAATCCGGGGCTCTACCAACTGAGCTACAGCCACCACGGTATCAATTCACAACACAAGTCTTTAAGCGAGTGGCGCGTCCGATAGGACTCGAACCTATGACCCACGGCTTAGAAGGCCGTTGCTCTATCCAGCTGAGCTACGGACGCAACAAGTGCAGTCACAGAGCGCATACCCCTTAAAGATGGTCGGTGATGCAAGATTCGAACTTGCGACCCCTTGGACCCAAACCAAGTGCGCTACCAAGCTGCGCTAATCACCGACAACGTTACACTAGTGCAACGGGGCGCAATATTACAACCCGACCCCGTATGCGTCAAACGTTTTTTTTGCCAATAAATTCGTTTGCTTATATTTTGAACCTTTCGCGACATTTTTGCTGATAAAGCCAGCAATTTCACTGATTTCAAGCAAATAACCAACAAAAAAATCTTTGCTCTTGGCGCATCTGACGCTGCTGTGAGAAAATACGCCAACTTTTAAAATCTGGATCAGAGGCGCGTAATGGCAGCACAAATTATTGATGGCAAAGCCGTCGCTCAGGCGACACGGGGACAAGTAGCAATCCGGGTACAACAGCGACTGGCAGCAGGTAAACGTGCGCCAGGTTTAGCAGTGGTATTAGTGGGTGCTGATCCGGCTTCTCAGGTTTATGTTGGCAGTAAACGTAAAGCCTGTGAAGAAGTTGGTTTTGTGTCTTTTTCATATGACTTACCCGCCGATACTAAACAACAACAATTAATGGACCTGATTGATCAGCTGAATGCCGACACCGCAGTCGACGGTATTCTGGTGCAATTACCTTTACCAGCAGGTTTAGACTCTTCCGCTATTTTAGAGCGCATTAACCCACTAAAAGATGTGGACGGCTTTCACCCTTACAATATCGGCCGTTTAGCGCAGCGTATGCCCGCCCTGCGCCCTTGCACCCCGAAAGGCATTATCAAGCTGCTGCAAAGCACTGGCGTGCAAATCCGCGGTATGGATGCGGTGGTGGTCGGTGCCTCCAATATTGTGGGTCGTCCTATGGCGCTCGAGCTGCTATTGGCCGGTTGTACCACCACGGTGTGTCATAAGTTCACTAAAAATCTGGAACAGCAGGTGCGCCGTGCTGATTTGCTGGTGGTAGCTGTAGGTAAACCTGAGTTTATTCCGGGTGATTGGGTAAAACCTGGCGCGCTGGTGATTGACGTGGGTATTAACCGACTGGATTCGGGCAAATTAGTGGGCGACGTTGAGTTTGGCAAAGCGGCAGAACACGCCCGTTTTATTACCCCAGTGCCTGGCGGTGTTGGCCCTATGACAGTCGCCTGTTTAATTGAAAATACACTGGAAGCTTGTGAGCAGTTCCACGATTTAGTGTAAGGGTTGATACTGAAGATTAAAGCTGTAGCTTATCAGTGCGGTTTTCTGCCCCCTGCTTTTGGAGCATAATCATTCAATCAATGATCAATATTTCCAAAGCCCATAAAAAAACGCGACCTCAGTCGCGTTTTTTTATGCATCACCTTCGGTTTTAATTTTTAACCACGGCGCCAGCTGGTCGCGCCGTTTTTATCTTCAACAATAATACCTTTGGCCGTTAAAGCTGCACGCGCTTCATCAGCGGCGGCCCAGTCTTTATTGGCGCGGGCTTCATTGCGTTTGGCAATCAGCGCTTCAATTTCAGCGACGTCATCATCAGAACCACCGGCCTGCAGGAAAGCTTCAGCGTCCCCTTGCAAAATGCCCAGCACTTCACCCAATTTAACCAACACAGCAGCGAGCTCAGCGGCTTTTTGCGGGTTTTGTTCTTTTTCTTTGTTAATGTCACGCGCCAGCTCAAACAACACCGGCAAAGCAAGCGCTGTATTAAAGTCGTCATCCATGGCCTGATTAAACTGTGCCACATAGCTGTTATCCAAAGACACTTCTGCCGCTGGCGTTACACCACGCAAAGCTGTATACAAGCGGCCTAAAGCTGCATGCGCCTGTTGCAGGTTCTCCGCTGAGTAGTTCAGCTGACTGCGGTAATGGCTGGAAATCAGGAAATAACGCACTGACTCGCGGTTGTACTCGTTTAACACGTCTTTTACTGTGAAAAAATTACCCAAAGATTTGGACATTTTTTCTTTATCCACCTGCACCATGCCGGTGTGGATCCAAGTGTTGACGTACTGAGTACCATGGGCGCAGCAAGATTGGGCAATTTCGTTTTCATGATGCGGGAACTGTAAATCTGAACCACCCCCATGAATATCAAAATGATTGCCCAGATGTTTGGCGCTCATCGCCGAACATTCAATATGCCAGCCCGGACGACCGTCCCCCCAGGGCGACTGCCAGCTTGGCTCACCTGGTTTGGCCATTTTCCAGAGCACAAAATCCAGTGGATCGTCTTTGGCTTGATCGATTTCAACCCGTGCGCCTGCTTGCAGCATATCGAGGTTTTGCTGACTCAGCTGGCCGTATTGCGGATAAGTGCTGACATCAAACAACACGTCACCGTCTGTGGCGATATAAGCATGTTTTTTCGCCAGCAAAGTCTGAATTAATTCAATAATTTCCGCCATATGTGTTGTTACACGGGGCTCAATATCAGCCGGCAGCAGGTTTAAGGCTTTAAAGTCTGCATGCATAGCTTCAGTGTAACGGGCGGTTAATGCGTCACAACTTTCGCCGTTTTCATTGGCTCGTTTGATAATTTTGTCGTCAACGTCGGTGATATTGCGGACATAAGTGACGTCATAACCAGAAAAACGCAAATAACGGTTCATCACATCAAAGGCAACATAAGTGCGGGCATGCCCCACGTGACAGAAATCATAAATGGTAATACCGCAGACATAGAGGCCGACTTTGCCTGGTTGCATTGGCACAAAAGTCTCTTTTTGACGGCTCAGGGTATTATAAATCTGTAACATGGTGTCCTCTGATAAAAAACGCTTGCGGCGAAAAGGCGATAGTGTAACACCGGTTCCACAGCTCGGCTATGGCATCCAGAGCTGATAACGCCGCCTTTGGCTTTGTGTTCAGGCACTTCTGCGCTAAACTAGCGCCACTTTTTACTCTCTCAATTCAGAGGACATTCCATGGTCAGCTTACACACCAATTTCGGCGTGATTAAATTGCAGTTATTTGCCGACAAAGCACCGGCTACTGTTGAAAATTTCAAAAGTTATGTTAGCGAAGGTTTTTACGACGGTACTATTTTTCACCGTGTGATCAATGACTTTATGATCCAAGGTGGTGGTTTTACTGCCGATATGGAACAAAAAGAAACCAAAGGCCAGATTAAAAACGAAGCCAATAACAAAGTGCCAAACAAAAAAGGCACTATCGCTATGGCCCGCACTAACGACCCACATTCAGCCACTTGTCAGTTTTTTATTAACGTAGCCGACAACAGCTTCCTGAACTTCAGCTCTGAAACCTCTTCTGGCTGGGGTTATTGTGTATTTGGTGAAGTGGTTGAAGGTATGGACGTTATCGACAAAATTAAAGCGGTGGCCACTGGTCGTAAATTTGGTCACGCCGACGTGCCGGTAGACAACGTTGTTATTGAAAAAGCAGAGCTGCATGGCTAAGGGTTTAACCCTCGTTATTGCTGATTTGCATTTAAGCCAGGAACGCCCGGATATTACCGCGGCGTTTTTGCTTTTTTTGCAGCAAAAAGCTGTTCATGCTGATGCACTTTATATTCTTGGTGACTTATTTGAAGTCTGGATTGGTGACGATAACCCCTCGCCTTTGCTTACTCAGGTGGCTGATGCACTGCAGCTGTTAACCAGCCAGGGCATTCAGTTATATTTTTGCCACGGCAACCGCGACTTTTTACTTGGCAAAGGTTTTGCCAAAAGAGCGGGTTTTCAGTTATTGCCGCCTGCCACTGTGGTGAATTTATACGGCACCAAAACTTTATTGATGCATGGCGACAGCCTTTGTACTTTGGATTTGCAATATCAAAAGTTTCGCCAGTGGTGGGATCAACCCTGGTGGCAGTGGCTGATTTTGTCAACACCACTCTGGTATCGCCAACACCTGGCAAGAAAAGCCAGACGCATCAGCAAAGCCGATAAATCTGTTAAAACCGCCATGATCATGGATGTGACGCCGGACGAAGTGCCTAAAGTGATGGCAGCAAACCAGGTGCAACATCTTATCCATGGCCACACCCACAGACCAGCCGTGCATCAGCTGGAGTTGGCAGACGGTAGCACAGCTTATCGGTATGTAGTGGGTGACTGGTATCAGCAAAGTTCTTATCTGGAAATTACCCCAGCGCACTGGCAGTTGCATTTTGCTGCTTTGCCTGAGATTGCAGCTAACGCAGAAATGACTGACTGAAATAACGGACTGAATGGGTGTGACTACACAGCTGGCAACCCGGTTAAAAATACAAAGGAGCCTTCATCAGCTCCTTTTTTATTGGTGAGTTGCCTGAATGGTTGCCTGAATAATCAGATTCGGTCGTTCACAGCAAAATAAACGCTTGTCAGGCAGGCACATCAGTATGAGGCACACCGCTATGAAAACGAAACTCAGTGTCTGGTGTCAGAATTAAATCCCGCTCTACTTGTGCAAAAAAAGCCACCCGCTCTTCAATAGGTTTTTTACTGTAACTTTGCGCCAGCTCCAGATAATCGCTGTAATGCCGCGCTTCAGAGCGTAATAATGAAATGTAAAATTTCGCCAATTCTTCATCAAGCAAAGGTGCCAGTGCGGCAAAACGTTCGCAGGAGCGCGCTTCAATAAAAGCACCAATAATCAGCTTGTCGATTAACGCTTCAGGTTCATAAGTACGCACATGGGTTAGCATTGCTTTGGCATAACGGCCAGCCGGCATGGGTGCATAAGGAATATCGCGGCTTTTCATCAGTTCTATCACTTGTTCGAAATGATGAATTTCTTCCCGCGCCAGCCGTGCCATTTTCGCCAGAATATCGTCATTGTGCGTGATGTCACTGATGGAATTGAGCGCAGCTGTTAAAGCGCGTTTTTCGAGAAAATCCTGCTCATGCAAACCGCCCTCTTCCACATCAATACACTGGTAAAAATCGAGATTCGGGATCAGTTGTTTTTTGCCTTTGGGTAAACAATAACGGCGGATCATACTGTGCGCCGTCATCGCGGCTTTTACTTCACAGTTGGCATGGTCAATTAACAAAGCGCTGAGCTGCGCAGGTTCTGCCGCCTTTTGCAACCAGGCGTCCGGTGTGCGACAAGCCAAAAAGCCGGCAACAGGCGCAACTAATAATGCAATTTCTTCAGAAAGGACCACTGCCACTACGTATACCCCATAAAAATGAGCGGCCATTATAACGATGCCAGCTATGGT
>JAYRUI010000024.1:5942-14075 GCA_041919175.1 Rheinheimera sp.
CTCGTCATTTATGGGTAAATGTCAGAGTAACTTCCGGCAAACTTGACGACATCCAGTCTGTTAGCCATAACTTAGTTATGAGTGTTGGTTTGTCACTCAGACACCATTAGTTCAGCAGTCGACAAGGATAATAAAAAATGATTCTAAACCACTTATGGGGGCTGTATGCCCACCCGAAAGAAGAATGGCATACCATAGACAACCGTCACGAAAGTCTGCGTTACAGTTTGATCCATATTTTACTTGTTGCATTGATCCCATCGGTCTGCGCTTACTTTTCTGCTGTGCATATCGGCTGGAGTATCGGCGTTGGTGAGCCTATCAGTTTAACTTCAGAAAGTGCGTTGATGCTGGCAGTTGCCATGTATGTTGCACTTATTCTGGGTGTGTTTGCACTGGCTTATCTGGCGCACTGGATGGCCCACACATTTGGCTCAGAACCAACGTATACCCAAACGCTTGAACTTGCCTCTTACACTTCTACGCCACTTTTTATGGTAGGTATTGCGGCTTTATACCCTGAATTGTGGTTTGTGATGCTGGTTGGTCTTGCTGGTTTAACTTATTCGGTTTATCTGCTTTATGTTGGCGTGCCTATCCTGATGCACATACCGGAAGAGCGTGGCTTTATTTATGCGAGTTCAGTGGTGACCTGCGGGCTGATTTTATTGGTCTGTGTGCTGACTGCAACGGCCATTTTATGGAGTTCAGGTTTCCAGCCTGTGTTTACCCATTAGCGCAGCAGCAACGGCTAAACGCTGGATTTGAAAAATACAAAGGGAGCATCAGCTCCCTTTGTTCTTGTTGTTACTTTTTATGCTGATCTGCGTTAATTACAACAAACTCAGCTTTTAATAAACAACTTCAAAACCCGACAACCTGAAATCCCGGCAACAGCCTCAGTTGCCTTCGTTATAAGTTTCCAGATTGCCTGCCATCAAGGCTGCTTTGCCGCCTTTTTTGGCGTCATTGCGGGCAGCATCTAATTTATTCAGATATTCCTGAGTGATGTCGTTGGTCACATAAACACCATCAAAAACTGAAGTTTCAAACTTTTTGATATCAGGATTCTGGCTGCGCACAGCTTCCACTAAATCAGATAGCGACTGGAAAATAAGGCCGTCAGCGCCGATGATTTTGCAGACACTGTCAGCGTCGTGACCATGTGCAATCAGCTCATTGGCCGAAGGCATATCAATACCATACACATTCGGGAAACGGATTTCCGGCGCCGCTGAAGCAAAATAAACTTTGTTGGCACCAGCTTCACGTGCCATATCAATAATTTGCTCTGAAGTGGTACCACGAACTATGGAGTCGTCCACCAGTAACACGTTTTTGCCTTTAAACTCCTGCCAGATGGCATTGAGTTTACGTTTTACTGATTTTTTACGCTGGCCCTGGCCTGGCATAATAAAAGTACGGCCGATATAACGGTTTTTCACAAACCCCTGGCGATACGGCAAACCAAGTTCAGTCGCAATTTGTAAAGCGGCGTCATTACTTGTTTCCGGAATTGGGATGACCACATCGATATCCAGATTCGCCCATTCTTTTTTGATTTTTTCGCCGAGCTTTTTACCCATAGCAACACGTGACGCATAGACAGAAACATTGTCTATCGTCGAGTCCGGACGGGCAAAATACACGTATTCAAAAATGCACGGTGTATAGGTTGGGTTTTCTGCACATTGCTGGCTGTACAGCTGGCCATCTTCAGTGATATACACAGCTTCACCAGGCGACACGTCACGTAATACGGTAAAACCGTCAGCGTCCAGCGCAACACTTTCAGACGCCACCATATATTCGGTGCCAAGCTCAGTTTCACGTTTCCCCATCACCAGCGGACGGATACCGTGCGGGTCGCGAAAGGCCACTAAACCATGACCAATAATCAGCGCCACTACAGCATAACCACCACGCACTTTCCGGTGCAGGTTGGCAACAGCAGAGAAAATTGCGTCTGGCATCAATTGCATAGCGCCGTCACCCTGTAATTCATGGGCGAGCGCATTGAGCAGAACTTCGGAATCTGAATTGGTGTTCACGTGGCGGCGCGCCACTTTAAACAATTCATTTTTCACTTCGTCGGCATTGGTTAAATTGCCGTTGTGCGCCAAAGCCAAACCAAAAGGGCTGTTGACGTAAAAAGGCTGGGCTTCTGCTGTGCTGGAAGAACCTGCGGTTGGATAACGCACATGGCCGATGCCGATATTACCGGCCAGACGCTCCATATGACGCTCTTCAAACACGTCTTTCACTAAACCATTGGCTTTGCGTAAGCGCAGCCGGTTTTGATCCACAGTGACAATGCCGGCAGCATCCTGACCGCGATGTTGTAACACGGTTAAGCCATCGTATAAGGCTTGATTGACCGGATATTTACCTACGATACCAACAATACCACACATGGAACCTTACCTCGTCAGCGCTGATGCCTGTTGCATAAAACTGGAATTGTCTTTCAGGTAACTGAAAAACCATTCAATAATAAAATCAAATTCGGGGATAAGGACTGAGGCTTTCCACCAGTCAGATCCGGCTGAAGGCGTAAAAGCGTCCAGAAAAAACAGCAGCGCACTGACCACCAGTACACCACGCAGTGCACCAAATAACAGGCCAAGCAAACGGTCGGTACCACTCAAGCCCGTCGACTGCACTAATTTGCCTATCAGGTAGTTCAGAAGGCCGCCCAGCAACAAACAACAGATGAACAACACGGCGATAGCCACTGCGTTTCTGATCAGTAAGTTGTCGATGTTGGAAAAAAACGGCGAAAGATAGGGATAATAATGACTTGCGACAAAAAATGCCGCGATCCAAACGATCAGAGAAATGGCTTCTTTTACAAAACCGCGAACCAGACTGATAACAGTCGATAATCCGATAATTGCCAGAATGGCATAATCAACCCAGACCATGTGCTTCCAAAGGCTGCTCGATGACGGCGCGCATTCTACCAAAAGGCGCGCCGCTTAGGCTAATTATTTTCAACAGGTTGGAAAGGTACGACCTTCAGCGTTTTCACATCGGCAAGGTTTTGCAGTTGTGTCAGGCTGTTTTCCAGTTTTTCTTTTTTTAAGTCAGGGCCAACCAGCACACTAACCATCGTCTGACCCTGCGCATTCACCATTTTGCGGCTGAAGGTGGCAAAACCGGCGGCGCGCAGCTTGCTGATCAAAGCATTGGCGTTGGCCTCTTTACCAAAAGACCCCACCCGGACAACCCAGGCAGCTTTACTCAGCCGCTTGTTGTCGGCAGCTTTGTTCGTTTCTGCTTTTACTGCAATTTTACCTGCGTCCTGAAGGTCCTTTTGCACTGGAGGTGCAACGTCTGGCTGGGTTGTCGCGGTTTTTGGCTCAGATTTTTGTGCTGTTTTTTGTTCAGTCTGGCCAGTGTCAACCCCTTGCTGGGCTGGCGCTACAGCCAGCTCTGTTGGTTTGGCGGCAGCACTGTCGGTGCTGACAGACGCATAAGTCTGGTCTGGCAGCGTTTCAGCATTTTGTGCTGCACCGCCATCAGGCTGTGGATCTGTGGTATCTGGCTGCTCTGTTGGCAAAGCCATGGCTTCTGCCCTGCTGGCATCATGCTGATCCTGAGCAAATACCTGTTGCTGCGCTACAGACGCAAATTCCGGACGCTCCGGAATTGCTTTAAAGTCATCTTTATTGACCTGCTTGCGACCGTCGAGTAAATCAGGCAAAAACACAATGGCAGCAATGATTAAAATGGCACTGCCAATCAGACGGTTTCTAAATACAGCTGTCATACATTTCCCTGCGGCCAGAGTGTCAGAAACTGCGACACTGTGACAAATGAACCAAAAATCAATACTAAATCGTCAGCAGCCAAAGTTGGCGCAAGTGCTGACCACGCATTTTGCATATTTTCATAACATTGTGAAACCGCGGTTGCAGGCAATTGCTGCAAAAGCTGCTCTGCACTGGCACCACGAGGCCCGGGCAAGGTTACCAGATGCCAATGTTGCACTAAAGGCACAAAATCATGAAGACTCTGGCGCATATCTTTATCTTTCAGCATCCCCACCAGAGCATGCACCTGACGATACTGCGGTGCAAGCGTTGCAAGTTGTGCAGCCAAATAAGCGGCCGATTGTGGATTATGCGCTACATCTAAAATGACCGCCGGGCTTTTACTGAGCCATTGCATACGTCCTGCCAATCTTAACCCTGCCAGCACAGCGACAATGGTCTTCAAAGGCGGCAATAGAGCAAGGGCTTCAAGGCAAGCCAGGCAAGTTGCCATATTCTGTATCGGTAAGGCCGGCACCGGCAAAGCATCAAATTGTGCGTTTTTGCCCTGAAATGACCAACTGTTACCGTCCGAAGCCAATTGATAACGATAATCCTGTTTCACCAGATGCAGCTTCACATCAAGCTCACTGGCTTTATCGAGTACCGACTGTGGCACCGCCAAATCACCCACCACTGCAATTTTGCCGGCGCGGAATATCCCGGCTTTTTCCCGGCCTATGGTTTCTCTGTCGTTACCCAGCCAATCCTGATGGTCCAAATCTATGGTGGTCAAAATGCTGGCATCAGGGGAAATAATATTGGTGGCATCCAGTCTGCCGCCTAAACCGACTTCAATAATACAAACATCAACATTGGCGGCTTTTAATAAAGCAAAAGCAGCCAGAGTGGTGAATTCAAAATAGGTTAAGGCAGTGTCGGCTCTGAGTTCATTCACTTGTGCTAAAGCTGCTGCCCAGCTCTCGTCACTGGCGTCCACGTTATTAATACGCAGCCGTTCATTAAATTTCAGTAAATGTGGCGAGGTGTAAACACCGACTGAAAAACCCTGTGCCAGCAGCAGTTGCTCCAGGCAACGGGCGCTGCTGCCCTTACCATTGGTGCCACCAAGCAGAATTTTAATACCGGGAAGTTGTTGCAGCTGACCGCGCTCAGCAACCTGCAGCACACGCTCCAGGCCCAGTTCAATACGATCAATAGGATGGCTTTGTTCAATAAATGAAAGCCAATCGGCCAGAGTCTGGCACGATTGGCTGGAAGATACCGCTTGAGAGTTCATAACGCCTTAGGCGACGCGATTCTCCGACACCGGAGCTGGCAGCCGCATGAATTTTGCTACTAATCGCGCAATTGTATCGCGCATTTGGCGGCGGTCAACAATCATATCGATAGCACCATGATCCAGCAGGAACTCGCTGCGCTGGAAACCTTCAGGTAATTTTTCCCGCACTGTCTGTTCAATAACCCGCGGGCCTGCAAATCCAATCAGCGCTTTTGGCTCACCAATATTTACATCACCCAGCATCGCTAAACTGGCAGAAACACCACCCATAGTCGGGTCTGTTAGTACTGAAATATAAGGCAAACCTGCTTCACTGAGTTTGGCAAGAGCAGCCGAGGTTTTAGCCATTTGCATCAGCGAAAACAACGCTTCCTGCATCCGCGCGCCGCCTGAAGCAGAAAAACAAACAAAAGGCACTTTATGTTCGAGGGCAAATTCAACACCTTTGACAAATTTGGCGCCGACCACAGAGGCCATGGAGCCACCCATAAAGTTAAATTCAAAGCTGGCAACCACAACCGGCATGCCTTTGAGCGAACCACGCATCACCACCATGGCATCTTTTTCGCCGGTTTCTTTTTGCGCTGCAACAATACGATCTTTATATTTTTTGGAATCTTTAAATTTCAGTACATCCTGCGGCTCTAACTCCGCCGCCATTTCTACCCCCGTGTTGGTGTCTAAAAAGCTGGCCAGGCGTTCACGGGCACCAATACGCATGTGGTTGTCACATTTAGGGCAAACACCCAGCTGGCGATCCAGATCGGCCTTATACAACACTGCGTCACAAGCGGTACATTTGGTCCACACCCCTTCCGGAATGTTACGACGAGCCGACGACGAGGTTCTGGGCAGGATTTTTTCTAACCAACTCATAAATATTCCTTTGTTCTCACTGTACGATTTTCGCGCACAGATTTAGTGAATTTATGCAAAATTCAGCGAAAATACGGCAAACGGCGGTTATTAAAACACAAAGGTTCACGAAGCAACATAAAAAACTGGTCGTAGCTGTCAGACTATAACAGGTCTGTCCAGACAGGCCAGAGCCCCTGTTATCGCTGCGCTCTGGCCTTTCAGCAAAAAATGGTAAAACCGTTTTTGTGCCGCCTAATCCGGTAAAAATAACGGACCGAGCGCACCTTGTGGAATGTCAAACTCTGCCGGGTAATCCACCGCAACCAGATACAATCCTTCGGCTTTGGCCGTTGCTGCCGCCAAAGTACGGTCTTTGGCCGCCAACAGCTCAGCTATCCACTCGGGTGGACGTTTTTTCATACCCACTTCCAGCAAACTGCCGGTGATATTACGCACCATGTGGTGCAAAAAGGCATTTGCCTTGATATCAATGACAATAAAGTCCTGATAACGTTCGATATTCAAATGCATGATGTTACGAAATGGCGTATTGGATTGGCATTGAATAGCACGGAAGGATGAAAAATCCTGCTCGCCCAGTAACGCCGGTGCCGCCTGCTGCATCAGGCTGACATCCAAATCCTGATGATAATGACTGAGCCCCTGCCCCAGAATGGCCGGACGGTATTTACGGTTGTAAATCACGTAACGATAACGACGGGCTGTTGCTGAGAACCTGGCATGAAAATCATCTGCCACAGGTTTTGCCCAGCGCACCGCAATCCCCACAGGTAAATTGGAATTCACACCCATGATCCAGCCGCGCATATCGCGATTGGCTTGTGTATCAAAATGGATCACCTGGCCCGTGCCATGCACACCGGCATCAGTGCGCCCTGCGCAGAAAATTTCAATGGGTGCATTGGCAACCTGACTGAGCGCCCGCTCCAGCTCACCCTGAATACTTTTTACTTCGCGTTGACGTTGCCAGCCAAAATAGCCGGTACCATCATATTCAATACCCATTGCAATGCGCATGCACACTCCTTTTTTGTCCGGCGCGAGTATAACAAAGCACAAGCTAATTCCCAAAGCTGCTTCAACAGCATAAAAAAACAAACCCGGCAAGGGTGCGCCAGGCCGGGTTTTGTTGATTGCTGTGCTGCCGGGCAATCCGGTTGTCAGCTTATCGCTGCTGCGGAGCTATGTTTCGTTGCTTCGCTTCAGCTATTTTGCAGATGGATCGCCTCTTGTTTGACATGAGCAGGCGCATCCGACGCCAGAATTTCTTTAATCAGCTGTTGTGCGCTGTCACTGTCGCCTATTTCGTTATAAGCACGAATTAAATCCAGCTGACCGGCAAAACCCGCATCGGCCTGATCCACATCACCCATTTCATCGGCCGCAATTAAATCTTCAAAATCGGCCAGACCAACGTCAATACGCAGGCCCGGGGTCATTTCGGCTTCGATATCATCTTCAGTGGCTGCCAGTAATTTATCGATATGAACAAAGTCCGGTAAATCATGCTCAGCTGTATTTTTAGCCGGTGGTTCTACCGCAGTTGGCACCACAAAATTTTCGTTTGTTTGTGTGTCCTGACTGTCGCTGTCTGGTTCCCCGTCAACTTGCAATTCATCAACTTGCAACTCATCCAGCGCGAGCAACATTTCATCAAAATTGGTGTCTTCTAGTTCAGACAATTCAGCCAAAATCGCAGGCTCAGGATCTGCGGACTCCGGCATCAGATCCATGGACGGCAACGACAAATCAATATCTTGCGCCAGCAAATCGCTGTCGTCAGGGAAAATTAAATCTTCTGTGTCGGAGTCTTCGCCAAGCTCAAGTTCCGGGTATTCATCCAGCACTTTGCTTGGACGCTCGACAGATGAAATAGACTCATAGAGTTTGCTGACCGATTCATCATCCAGCTCTTCCAAATCCGGCATCGCTGTGGCGTTTTGCGCCGCATTAAACGCGGGAACTTCCAACAAATGCGCGTCCATGTCAGCATCATGAGCATCAAGCAGAATATCGTCTGTTTCATCAGGTTCGAAATCGTCAGGCAACAGTTCCGAAACCGGGGTATCACCTGATGACTCTTGCTCTTGCTCTTGCTCTTGCTCTTGCTCTTGCTCTTGCTCTTGCTCTTGCTCTTGCTCTTGCTCTTGCTCTTGCTCTTGCTCTTGCTCTTGCTCTTGCTCTTGCTCTTGCTCT
>JAYRUI010000025.1:0-9825 GCA_041919175.1 Rheinheimera sp.
CAATACTGAGCAGCGCACAGCAGGCAGTATTAAAATACTGCACCTGTAGCTGTGCATCCAACACCATAATGGCGGTGGTGAGGTGATTGGCATAATCAATGCCGGCTAAATTTAATGACGGTTGACTCAAGCTGCTAGCCCTCTGCACCACCTTAGTGCATCGAAACCGGCAGTGTAGCGGCTGTGGGCTGAAAATTCAGCCCTGATGCACTATTTTGGTGAAATAATCGAAGCTCTATGTAAATAGAAGGTCGTGGTAGGACTAGTTGCAATTACCTTGCCGTTTTCGTTTAACAGTTCCAGTAACAACTGGTGCTCACCGCGCTCGACATCATGCAGGATGAAGTTGGCATTGCCGGTTGGGCCTGCCACTTGCTTACCGTCCAGATAAAGTTTGACACGAAGGCCGGTTGAAAACATCGGTTTGATTTGACCTGAAACATACACAGTACCGCTGTTTTCACGCACAGTCCCTTGTTGCTCCGGTTTGGAAATGGCGACTTCAAACTTGGTATCTTCCTGCACCACTGGGGCAGGCAACGGCGTAGACGATGTCGGCGCCATGACAGTAGCAGTGTCTTTTACCGTCACCTGAGTGGCACCGGGGCTTGGGCTGTCTGAAAATACCAGATTGTTATTTTTGTCTTTAGTGACAAAAACCTTTTTGTCATCTGCCGCAGAGAGCGCCAATGAAGTAATTAACAACAACCAGACTGCTTTTTTCATTTTATACCTATAACAACAAATAAGTCGTTTAGTAATTTTTTGTTTACTCTATCGTGCTTTTTTACATTTGACCAGAACAAAAAGCCCGCATCTGCGGGCTTTTTCTGGCATGACTCGTTGTCATTTGTTACAGGCGCTTTTGGCCTGCATTTTTTGCTTACACGCTGTAATACAGTTCGTATTCCAGTGGGTGTACAGCCATAGAAACACGTTTGGCTTCAGCACGTTTTAATGCAATGTATGCGTCGATCATTGCATCTGACATTACGCCGCCTTTGGTGAAAATGGCGCGTGATTTGTCCAGGTTGTCCAGCGCTTCATCTAAAGAACCACAAACCTGAGGGATCAGTGCTTCTTCTTCCGGTGGCAGGTCGTATAAATCTTTATCCATGGCTTCGCCCGGATGGATTTTATTCTGGATACCGTCTAAGCCAGCCATCAGCTGAGCAACAAAAGCCAGGTACGGGTTAGCCGCCGGATCCGGGAAACGCACTTCAATACGACGTGCTTTGGCACTTGGAACCAGTGGAATACGCACAGAAGCTGAACGGTTACGCGCTGAGTAAGCCAGCATTACCGGCGCTTCATAGTGTGGAACCAGACGCTTGTACGAGTTCGTTGACGGGTTGGTGAAAGCGTTGATAGCTTTAGCGTGTTTGATAATACCGCCAATGTAATACAGCGCTGTTTCTGACAGACCGGCATATTTATCACCGGCAAACAGGTTCACACCGTCTTTGGCTAAAGACTGGTGGCAGTGCATACCTGAACCATTGTCACCAACAATTGGTTTTGGCATGAATGTCACAGTTTTGCCGTACATATTGGCAACGTTGTGCACTACATATTTCAGTTGCTGAATTTCGTCAGCTTTTTTAGTTAAAGTGGCAAAACGGGTGGCGATTTCGTTCTGGCCAGCAGTAGCGACTTCGTGGTGATGCGCTTCAACAACCTGACCCATTTCTTCCAGCACCATACACATAGCGCTACGGATGTCATGGTGTTGGTCAACAGGTGGTACCGGGAAATAACCGCCTTTTACGCCTGGACGGTGTGCCAGGTTGCCGCCTTCATAACCTTTGTCAGAGTTCCAGGCTGCTTCAGTTGAATCTACTTTGAACATAGAGCCTGACATGTCGTTTTTGAACTTCACGTCATCAAACATAAACCACTCTGGTTCAGGTCCGAACAACACAGTGTCAGCAATACCTGTTGATTTTAAATATTCTTCTGCACGTTTAGCGATAGAACGCGGGCAACGCTCGTAACCTTGCATAGTGCTTGGTTCAATGACGTCACAGCTGATCAGAATAGTGGTTTCTTCAAAAAACGGGTCCAGCACCATAGAAGAGGCATCTGGCATCAGGATCATGTCGGAGTCGTTGATACCTTTCCAGCCGGCGATAGAAGAACCGTCAAACATTTTGCCGTCTTCAAAAAAATCTTCGTTAATCTGGCTGGCAGGAATAGTGACATGCTGCTCTTTACCCTTGGTATCAGTAAAACGTAAATCAACAAACTTCACGTCGTTTTCTTTCATAAAACTCATAACGTTCGATGCAGACATGCAATCCTCCGGATTATTCGGGTTGTGAATAAGGCTGTTTTTCAGGTTTTCGGTTGAACCGATAAGTTGCGCTAAGAAAGCCAGTTTTGTGCCAAAAATCTAACTGATTGATTTTAATGAAGCTACTTGGGCTGGGTCTTGGTCACCTTCAGGTTGTTGCACTGTTTTGGTTCAATGGTGCGTTAATGTGGTGCATAAATATCACAACTTGCACCAAATCGGATGCAGCGCTAACCATAGCAAGTTTTTGTTTGATGTTGTGTGGTCAAAAAAAGTTTTTTCAGCTTGTGATATCCGGCGTGATGCAGAAAAAAATCAGTTTTTTATTGCTGATATCCGCGGGAGCTTGCGTAGATGCAGCAGCTGAACTTATTGCAGACCTATAAAAGGTGGTGGCCGGAAACGGTCAAAAAATCGATAAATAACAGAAAAATGTGCCGAAACAGGAAAATTATGCTGTTGCTGAAAAATACAACAAACAGATAAATTTCCCTCCGACCCACAAAGCAGGTAAAATGCGCGCACGAATTTTTCGGGTACTTGCTGTGATTTGAAACATGCGGGTACACATTAACACTTCACAAAGCGAGCACCACATAAATGTCTTATGATCTCAGCAAGTTGCGCAATATCGCCATCATTGCGCACGTTGACCACGGTAAAACTACACTTGTTGACAAATTACTGCAACAATCCGGTACCTTCGATGCACGTGCAAAGTTACAGGAACGGATGATGGATTCCAACGCCCAGGAATCTGAGCGCGGTATTACCATCCTGGCGAAAAACACTTCAGTACGCTGGAACGGTTATCATATCAACATCCTCGACACACCAGGCCACGCCGACTTTGGTGGTGAAGTGGAACGTGTTCTGTCAATGGCAGACTCAGTGTTACTGTTAGTAGACGCTGTTGAAGGCCCGATGCCACAAACACGTTTTGTAACGCAAAAAGCTTTTGCGCACGGTTTAAAACCTATTGTTGTTGTGAACAAAATCGACCGTCCTGGCGCACGTCCGGATTGGGTAATCGACCAGGTATTCGACCTGTTTGACAACTTAGGCGCCACTGACGAGCAGTTAGATTTCCCTATCGTTTACGCATCTGCCATCAACGGCTGGGCTACTTTAGATTACAACGAGCCAAAAACGGATATTAACGATCTGTTCGCCGCTATCGTTGAGCACGTAGCGCCACCAAAAGTTGAACTGGACGGCGACACTCAGCTGCAGGTTTCTCAGCTGGACTATTCAAGCTACCTCGGCATTATTGGTATTGGCCGTATCAAACGCGGTTCGTTAAAGCCAAACCAACAAGTGACTATTCTGGGCGCTGACGGCAGCAAACGTAATGGTAAAGTGGGTCAGGTATTTGGTTATTTAGGCCTTGAGCGTATTGAAACTCAGGAAGCCAATGCCGGTGACATTATTGCGTTCACAGGTTTAGGCGAGCTGAAAATTTCTGACACTATCTGTGCACCAACCAATCTTGAAATTTTACCAGCGCTGCAGGTTGATGAGCCAACAGTGACAATGACCTTCCAGGTCAACACTTCACCATTTGCCGGTAAAGAAGGTAAGTTTGTGACTTCACGTCAGATTTTAGAGCGTTTAAATCACGAACTGAAACACAACGTGGCACTGCGTGTTGAAGAAACTGAAGACGGCGACAAATTTAAAGTTTCTGGCCGTGGTGAACTGCACTTAGGCGTGTTAATTGAAAACATGCGCCGTGAAGGTTTTGAACTGGCCGTTTCTCGTCCTGAAGTGATCATGAAAGTGATCGACGGTCAGAAAATGGAACCTATCGAAAACGTGACCATTGACGTGGAAGAGCAGCACCAGGGCTCTATCATGGAAAAAATGGGCGAGCGTAAAGCTGAAATGACCAACATGCAACCAGACGGTAAAGGCCGTATCCGGATGGACTTCCAGATGCCAAGCCGTGGTTTAATTGGTTTCCGTACAGAGTTTATGACGCTCACTTCAGGCACAGGCCTGATGTATAACAGCTTTGACCATTACGGTCCGTACAAAGGCGGTTCAATCGGTCTGCGTATGAACGGTGTACTGATTTCTAATGCGATGGGTAAAGCCGCTGGTTATGCGATTTTCTCGCTGCAGGAACGTGGCCGTATGTTTATCGGTCATGCTGATGAAGTGTATGAAGGTCAGGTGATTGGTATTCACAGCCGTAGCAACGACTTAACGGTAAACTGCTTAAAAGGCAAACAGTTAACCAACGTTCGTGCATCAGGTACTGACGAAGCCATTAACTTAGTGCCGCCAATCCGCTACACGCTGGAGCAGGCACTGGAGTTTATTGACGATGACGAGCTGGTAGAAGTAACACCACAGTCTATCCGTATCCGTAAACGTCATTTAACTGAAAACGACCGTAAACGCGCCAGCCGCGCTTAATCTCTGTCTTTTTAGTGAAAAAAGGCCAGCAGCAATGCTGGCCTTTTTGTTTTATGTACAGGAGGTACGGTATGCCGCTATTGCAGGAGCAAATAGCGGCGATGTACAGGGCAACGACGGGATCTCAGCACGGCAACAGTTTGTCGTGCTGCCGTGGTTGCGCCTCCCGCTCTGCGGGTGGCCGGGCGGAAGGTATGTCGCTATTGCAGGAGCAAATAGCGGCGATGTACAGGGCAACGACGGGATCTCAGCACGGCAACAGTTTGGCATGCTGCCGTGGTTGCGCCTCCCGCTCTGCGGGTGGCCGGGCGGAAGGTATGTCGCTATTGCAGGAGCAAATAGCGGCGATGTCGTTGCTTGTCTTTTGAACCTTTGTTTGCAACGCAGAAATTACAAAAGTGATGGCAAGTCGCTAAAGAGCTGTGTATTGTTCGGCTGTTTGGGAAATTCAAAAGTTTACATTTGCAGGAGCAGCATGACGTCGCGGCGCGCTTTTTATAAAGATAAAACCGTGTTGGTAGTGGACGACTCAGACCAAATCCGCAGTTACGTAAAAAGTATGCTGCTGCTGATTGGTTTTGATGATGCAGTGCTGGCACGGGACGCTGATATGGCGCTGAGTTATTGCCGCCGTATGTCTTTTGATTTTATCCTCTGTGATTTTCATCTGGGGCAGGGCCGTAATGGCTATCAGCTGCTGGAATTACTGCGCACCGAAAAACTGCTGAAACCGGATTGTTGCTTCCTGGTGGTCAGTGCTGAACGGCAACGTCAGGCGGTACATGGCATGATTGAGTTCCAGCCGGCCGATTATCTGCTGAAGCCTTTTAGTTATGCTGAGCTTGAACGGCGCATCTCCCGCGCTTATCACACCAGACACACCTTACAAATGGCCTACCAGGCTATCAGCATTGGTGACTACGACGATGCCGTGCTGGCTTGTGATCACGTCATTGAATATAAAAGCCAGTATGTGATGCATGCCAGCAGGTTAAAAGCCGAGTTGCTGCTGAAACAAGAACGTTTTGACGAAGCCGAACATATTTACCAGTGGGCACTGACAGTGCGCGAATTTGGCTGGGCCAAACTTGGGCTGGCTGTGACTTTTGGTTATCAGGGTCGTGCTGCAGAAGCCGAAGCATTGTTGCTGGAGCTGTCGCAGCATGCTGAAACCAAAGTTGAAGCCATGGATTGGTTAACCAGGCTTTATATCAGTCAGAACAAAGCCAAAGATGCGCTGGATGTGGTGGAACAAGCTGCGCGGTATTCACCGAAAAATTACCTGCGTCAGCATGTGATGGCCAATCTGGCCGTGGTGGACAATCAAAAGCAGCTGGCTGCCAATGTACATCAGAAACTTTTGAGCTCAGCCCGTTATTCAATGCACGACACTGCTGACAATATGCTCAATTACGCCAGAGCTTTGTTGGAAGTTGCTCAAGATCAAACTGCGAAAGAGCGACAAGAAACTTTCGCCAAAATTGACAACTTTATCAGCACTATTAAAAAACGTTTTCACCCCGCCAGTTTTGAGCATGACCGGCTGGTGGTTGAAGCCCGCATTTTGTTTATGCAAGGCAAAATGCAAAAAGGTTTGCAGCTGCTAGAGAGCAGTGAACAACTTTCACTGGAAAAAACCTTGTCAGTGTCCGGTATGCTGGACCGTGCCCGTGCTTATTTTGAAAGCGATAATCTGGCGATGTGTGAACACTATATGTCGGCTATTGCCACCGTCGCTCACGACGACGATTTGTATTGCAGTGCGCTGAATCTGATGATGCAACACGAAAAACAAAAACATCAGCAATTGCGTAATCAAGCTGCAGCTATGGGTTCACCACATTATTCCAAAGCCGTTGAATATTTCCGTTATGCGCTGGAAAAAACACCGGGAAACGTCAATATAGCGCTGAATTTGCTGCAGGCCATCAGTGCGCGCGAAGAGTTAAATACCGATTTACGTGCCCTGGCGCAGCATTGTATTGAAGTGATTGAAGGGGGCTGGTTGCCGCTGGAACAACATAAACGTTATCAGGTGATCTTAAGTCATATCGAGTTTTAACCTCAGAGGGCCGTGCTGGTAATTCAGGGCTGCATTTTGTAAACTGCCGCCACTTCAGAAGACGGGGAACCGCGTATGTTATCTGTATTAGTCAGAGCCAGTCTGGTTTTGTCAGCTTGTGCTTTAGTTTTCAGTTGTACTCCTGCCGATCCCATCCAGAAATTTTCCGGCCCGGCTCAGGGGTCTACTTATAATGTCAGTTTTTGGTCAGAGCAGCCGGTCGATGTCAAAGCACTGCAAAAGCAGGTTGAGAACGAGCTGGAACGTATTGATCTGGCGATGTCGAATTACCGCCCCGATTCTGTGATTGAAAAGTTTAACCAGCAGCAAAGTACAGATCCGGTTGAAGTAGGCACAGAATTGGTCGAACTGGTGGAACAGGCCCGTTTTGTCTCCTCACAAAGTCAGGGCTGTTACGACTTAACGGTCAAACCTTTGTTTGATCTTTGGGGTTTTAAGGCCGATAAATTTAGTCAACCGACGCCCGAGCAGCTGCAAAACACTTTAGCTGCGGTTGGCATGGCCAAAATTCAGCAGGGTAGTCCTTCAATGTTGGCCAAACAGGTGCCTCAACTAAGGGTTGATGTGTCTTCTATTGCGCAGGGTTGGACAGTTGGCCAGCTGGCACACATTCTGGAACAAGCCGGCATCAATAACTATCTGGTGGAAGTGGGTGGTGAGTTACAGGTCAAAGGTAAAAAACCACAACAACAAGACTGGAAAGTGGCGATTGAAAGACCATTGCCGGGTGAACAGACGTTGCAAAAAGTAATTACCATCAAGCAGTCAGAGGCGATGGCTGTGATGACTTCCGGCACTTACCGTCATTATTTTGATGCGGATGGGAAAAGATACAGCCATGTGCTGGATGCCCGCATTGGTGCTCCGGTGAAACACAATACAGTGTCTACCACAGTGCTGATTGAAAACCCGACCATGGGCGATGCCTGGTCAACGGCATTTTTATGTATGGGCAGTCAGGACGGTAAAGCTGTTGCCGACCGCTTAGGTATTAAAGTGTTGTTTATTGACCAGCTTGGTGATGAACTGGTGGAAATCAGCAGTGAAGCACTGAGTAATACCAAGGCTGTGACTTTGCAATAGCAGATTGCTGACCCTGTCAGGAAGGCAGCCTAAGCTGCCAACCTGTTTTTGTAAGGCGGATGATGGATCAAGATGTCTGACTTAAAGCTAAAAAAAATTCCCTTGTATTTGCAACAAGCATGGCAGCTGGTGCAACTCTATTTACAGCGTTGTCAGCATGATCAGGTGGGGATGATAGGCGGTTACCTCGCTTATATTTCCTTGTTGTCGCTGGTGCCTTTGCTTGCTGTCGCTTTCTCGGTTTTAAATGCTTTTCCGATGTTTGCTGGTTTACGGCTGGAAATAGAAAGTTTTTTGTACGCCAATATAGTGCCTTCCCGCGGCGAAGAAATTCAGACGTACATCAATGGCTTTGTTGAAAATATTGGCCAGATGACCACAGTGGGCGTGTTGTTCCTGGTGGTGGTGGCATTAATGCTTATCCACAATATCGACAAAACGCTGAATAAAATCTGGCGGGTGCAAAAGCGTCCCAGACTGATGATTTCATTGTCGATTTACTGGATGATTTTAACCCTTGGCCCTATTTTGCTTGGTAGCTCTATTGCGCTGACGTCTTATCTGGCGTCGTTAAGCCATCTGGCCGATGACTACACACCCTGGTTGTCTAACTTGTTGTTAAGGCTGACGCCTTATGCATTTTCGCTGTTGGCATTTTTTATGTTGTATCAGCTGGTGCCCAATACAAAAGTGCGGTATAGCCATGCGCTTTGGGGGGCCTTGTTCAGCTCTGTGTTGTTTGAAATGCTGAAAAAAGGTTTTGCACTTTATATCCATCATTTCCCGTCTTATCAGGCAATTTACGGCGCTTTGGCACTGGTGCCGATTTTGTTTGTCTGGGTATATTTGTCCTGGTTGGTGGTACTACTTGGCGCTGAACTGACGGCGTTGTTGCAGGAATTTCAGCACCGGCACTTATTGGCGCAGCGTCATCAGCAGCAGGCTAGCGCTGCCCCGGAGTCCACTGATGTATCGAACTGAACCTGTCGAAACTTACCAGACGTTTTTTCTGGAACGGCCTGATGGCCACCGTATTTATGTGGAACAAAGTGGCAATCCACAGGGCATTCCGGTGCTGATGTGCCATGGCGGCCCTGGTGGTGGCAGTTCGCCTTTTCAGCGCACTTTGTTTGATGCCAGAGCCTACCGCATTATTTTGTTTGATCAGCGTGGTTGCGGCCAATCTACCCCCTTTGCCGGTTTAACGGATAACAACACAGCAGCGCTTTGTGAAGATATGGAAGCGATTCGCCGGCATCTGTTGATCGATCGTTGGGTGGTGGCAGGCGGTTCCTGGGGCAGTACGCTGGCGTTGTATTATGCCGAGCAACATCCGGGACATTGTCTTGGGCTTATTTTGCGCGGTATTTTTCTTGCGCGCCCTGAAGATGTCGATTGGTTGTACCGGCCTGGCGGCGGCGCCAGTCAGTTGTTTCCGGATTATTATGCCGAGTTTGTTGCACCAGTGGCGGCTTTTGCCGGGCTGGATGTGCTGGTGGCTTATCAACAGCTGCTGCAACATTCAGATGCAGCGTTACAACTGAAAGCGGCGCAGGCCTGGAGTTTATGGGAAGCCAGAGTTGCCACTTTATTGCCAAATCACCGTATGCAACAAGGCGCGCTGGAAGCTGACTCTGCATTGCCGCTGGCCCGTATTGAAAACCACTATTTCCTGCATCATTGTTTTATGGCACCTAACCAGTTATTGCGTGACCTGCATTTAGTTAAACATCTGCCCTGCTACATAGTGCATGGCCGTTATGACATTGTTTGTAAAATGGAAAACGCCTGGACGCTGGCGCAGCAATGGCCTGGGTCAGTGTTAAAAATAGTGCAGGATGCCGGACATTCGGCCAGTGAAGCCGGTATTTGCCGTGCTTTGTATGATGTGTCGGTGTTGCTGGCTGAACGGTTAAAAGCTCAGGAATAAAGCATGATTGCGTTG